>NZ_LIRE01000292.1 GCF_001402795.1 Pseudanabaena sp. 'Roaring Creek' | reverse complement strand
CTGAGCGAAGTCGAAGCTGTAGTTTTTATTTAAATTATCTATAATTCGTAATTCGTAATTAAATCCTTCTTAAAACAAACAAATTCCCTTCATTTCCTCTTCCAATCCGTAGATCGCGATCTAGATAGGTCGTTTCTAGCCAGCCCTTTTGATCTTCACGCTTGATTTGGAAATCGATCGCTAATAGTTTTTTGGGCGATCGCAAAGTATCAATAAAACTTTTGACGTTTTGATAGCCCACTAGACTCTGAGAGCCAGCAACCAATCGCTCAAAATTTACCTTAACCCGTTTCTCTGAAACTACAGTAAAGTTCGCGCAGACGCTCACTAATCCGCCGAGCAGGGGCAAACCCTTAATTTCGGCAACGTTAAAAATTTTGCCTTCAGCTACACGCAAGCATTGGTAAATATTGCCCAGCTTGTAAAGCGGAAAGCGATCGATGCCCAAAAGCTCTTGACTGGTCGTAAATAACAATAGCCAATCCCCATCCAGCAGTTCGGGGGTTTGGGTGGGTGCAGGGGTAGGGTTTAGTTCTTCAAGGTAAGCAACTGCCGAAAAAATCGCCTTGCGCTGATTTTCTGACATTTGCAAGCCGCGATTCACAGGGGCGATCGCATTCAGGAGATTTGCTTTACGAGTAGTACTAGTCATACTCCTATTTTACAAAAAATAAAGGCAACGCTGTGCGTTGCCTTTATTTTTTGTTTACCCTTGACGAGCTTTGAACTTTGGGTTTGTCTTACAAATGACATATATTCTGCCGCGACGACGCACAATTTTGCAGTCCTTATGGCGAGTTTTTGCCGATCTGAGGGAGCTAACAACTTTCATGGATGAATCCCTAACGTTTACTTATGATGAAAAATTTTCACACGGCTTTTAATTCTAGCATGATTATGGATCTAAATTTAGGCAAATATAGCTGTCACCCAATCAAACCCAATAAAGATGATTGGGTGAATCCAGATCTAAAACATGAGGCGCACGCTGCGCGTGCGCCTCATGTTTTAAATCTGGATTTTGTACTAAAACACAAAATGGCTACGCCATCTTGTGTTTTGCAAACCCTTACTGGATTTGGTTTTTATAGCTATCGCCTATACTAGGACATAAACAAACCCCAAGAATTGACTGGCGGCGCTTCGCGCCGCCAGTCAATTCTTGGGGTTTGATTTGTCCTAATTCAAGTGACTGTAGCTATAATTCACGAAAGTGTGACAACATGCGATGTGCAACTAAGAATTAACTAAAGAATTAAGAAACAACCAAGTCTTCAAACTGTAAAGGATGAAAGGAATGTCGGTTGAGCCAAAAACACATAGTAAGTAGATGTTCATAATTAATTACACATCCAAACCTGTAAAGTTGCGCCCCGCAGGGGCGCAACTTTACAGGTTTGGGTAATTTATTTTGCACAAGTACTTATGAGCAAGGATTTTGCGATTAAGACGACTAGAAAGATGCCAGATATCCCTAGCCCAGACTCTATCAAGATGGAAACGCCCAACTAACTGACCAATAATACCAATTCCCAAAAGTGTGGCTACACTTTTGGGAATTGAAAACTAAACTCAGTAAGGGTTTTAAAATCACAAAATGGCTACGCCATTTTGTGATTTGGTATAACTGACCAATAACTGACCAATAATTGTTGTACAGAAAATTCAGATTTTATACCCACACCAACGAGAGAGGCGATCGCTAAATTAGCGATCGCCTCTCTCTGGGGCTATGCGGTACTGGATTGCTTGTGATAATGAGTACTGAAATGCCCATTTCATATCAATGGAAAAGGCACAAATACATCGATCGGAGTTTAGATGGGCGCTTTGCGCCACCACTTGCATTTTGGGGCTTATTTGACTACGACTTTTTGCTTGCTCGCTGTAATTAGGAAGCATTAGCGATCGCGCGATCACGGGAGACAAATGTATTGGTACTCTTCATCATGGGAGTCTGATGTCTCCAAGTACGCGAACTGAGAAATGTCGGCAATTCAATTTTACTAGTTGGAACTATATCTATGGTATGAGATTTGGCATGAGCTTTTGGCAATGATTCAAAGGCTTCTATGGAATCTTGAGCGTAGTCTTCCATTTCACGCAAAACCTGTAAAGCCAGATGAAGATGGGCTTCCAGATATTTAATGCGATTCTGTAATGCGAAAATGGTTGCTTCTTGGCTATCCATAGTTATAACCTCCATCAGTTACCTAGTACTGATTTTTTAATCCAAATCTATAAAACAGAGTCTAATCCCTATAATTGAGAACATCATCCTGCCAAAGAATGATAAACAAGCATACTCCCTTCTCTATTAAGAGATAGCAATAAGGCGCTTTGCTCCCTACCAATTTAGCAATACTGTGCCTAGAGACTTAATACCAATTCTTTGCCCATTCACTGAAGTGTACCAACACTTCAGTGAATTAAAAGACAAACCCAGTAGGGTTTTGAGATCCCCAAAATGGCAACGTCATTTTGGGAATTGGTATAACAAATCTATAAATGGCTTAAAAAATCCAATAGTTCACCTAATATCCAATCCGTCTCTTCTTTTTCGATTAAAATTGAATCAAAACGATGTTTGCTAGTACCTCGCCAGATCGCATATTGGGTACTTTTTTGCCCGTTTTCCGATTCAATTTCCTCAATCCCAATACGGGTAATCTCCGAGTTATAGCCCCGTTCGCGTCCAATCCGAATCCCAAATAGATGCCATGAAATCCTGAAGGTTTGGCGATCCATTTCAATTAAGACATTACCAATTAATGCGTAGACAAACAAAAAAGCACACATAAGTGACATTAATCCAACCATCACCGCAACGAATCCTAGGGCAATCTGAGATAGCAAGCCAAAGGTATTGAGGTAAGGGAGAATGAATTTATCTAAGCCCCAATAAATACCAAGGGCAAGGGCTCCGAAAAACCATGTCAGAGGACGGTAGCCAAGGCTAGGGATTTTAAATGTCAGGCGATCGCTAGTTCTTTCAAACTGAATGCGGGTATCTAAAGGCTTTAATTTGCGCGTCTTAGCAATTTCACCTGATGATTTTAGAGTAGCAATATAGTTATTAGCCAGATTATTAGCCAGAGAATAAGTAGAATTCCGCTTCCCTTCCAATATTTCTAGGGCAATTCTTGCGGAAGGGAAACGATCCTCAGTAGTAGGTTCGATCGCTTGCTCTAACCACTCTGCAAATTCTGGGGAAATTTTGGTACAGGCTCGCACATCAATTTTCATGCGATTTTGCGGCAATTCTGAAGGAGAACGATGGGTGAGCAGAAACATTAAGGTTGCCCCTAACCCATACAGGTCAGAAGCACCACTTGCTTGCCCCTGAAATTGTTCGGGAGCCATATAACCATAGGTTCCGACAAAGGTACTCCCCCCAGCGATCGTATTACGATAAATATCCTGAACCGCGCCAAAATCCACAAGAGCTATCGCCCCCGTAGGTCGTTGGATCAAATTGTGAGGCTTAATATCTCGATGGACGACAGGGGGTGATAGTTCGTGCAGGTAGCACAACAGGTTTAAGATTTGTATCGCGATCTCCTTTACTTCTCCTTCTGTCATCCGCATCCCATTCTGAACGATCTCGTTTAGGGATTTGCCTTCAATCAGCTCTTGAACCAAATAAAAGCGGCGATCGCTCTCAAGATCGGTATAAAAATAGTCGATATATTTCGGAATTTGCGGGTGATTTAGGCTAGCCAATACCTTAGCTTCCCGTTCAAATAATTCGATCGCTTTCCACTGGCTAGCCTGCCGCAGAGATAGCACTTTGATCGCCACGGCGCGATCGCGAAGGCGATCCGTTGCCGCGTAGGTGATTGCCATACCGCCACGCCCTAGAACTGAAACGATGGTATAGCGATCGCTGACAATATCACCAATTTGATGCAGTTCATCTATCATCTTTGTTTACTAAATATACAAATTAATCGACGTTACGCTCTCCATTTTGGGAGTTACATTTTTCCACAAACCACTTTGGATTGCTATATAATAGCCCTAAGCAGCCAAGCATAAGTAATACCAATTTAAGAAATGAGTAGGGGCTTTCTTACTTTAATTTTTAACTATGCCGAACTATTTCTACTATTTATTATGTTTAACTGATTTACTGATTTAAATTAAACCCATGCACAGAGTTATAGCTAGTTCTGAATGGAAAGTGTTAATAATCGCAGACAGCTATGAATATCTTTCCCCCATAGGTTTTTCAGCTTCAGACTATCCTCATATCATCGAACATCGAGGCGATCATTATCACTTCCATAATTTCCATTATGCTCCATCTCTATTAGTAACTTTAGAGCCTGATCTACAATCCCCCCCTGACTGTGTATTTTTAGAATGGGAAGAATCGCATCCCGACAAAGATTTTTTTTTGCACCAACTGAACTCTATCCAAGTGCCTGTAGTTCTCTTGGTGAAAGCCGAAGATGAAGGATGCATAGTTCGTATTGCCCAAGACTATCAAGATTATCTAGTCAAAGAGACTTTAACTAAGGAATTAATTTTTGCAGCCCTGCGGAATGCGATCGCCCAATCCAATTTAAAAAAAGAAATTGCCAGAAAAGACATTGCTATAAGGCAATGGCAGGAATCGCCAATATCCAAACATCCTGATCCACCATTGTCTTCTGAGGAAATAATAGGCAATCGAGAATATTTCTATACCATTGCCGATCGCGCTCTTGTTATGCTGCGGGAATCTGGAACAGACAAGTCCTACTACTATTTCAATCAAGCTTGGCTGGACTATACGGGAAGATCCTTAGAGCAAGAAATTGGTGATGGTTGGTTTGAATGCGTTCATCCCGATGATCGCGAGATGAGTCGAGATATTTACTTTAAAGCCTTTGATGCGAGAAAATCCTTTGAAATGGAATATCGTCTCAAGCGCCACGATCAAGTCTACGGTTGGATTATAGATCGTGGAGCCCCAATATTCAGTAAAGATAATCTTTTTCTAGGGTACATTGGTTTCTGTTTTGATATTACTGCTCACAAGCAAACTGAGATCGAACTACAAAACAATCTCAAATTTATTCAAAAGATTGCTGATGCTTCACCCAATATCCTGTACCTATACGATTTACAAGAAAAACGAAATATTTATTCTAATCGAGAAATTGCCAAGATCTTGGGCTATTCAACCGAACAGATTCAAGCGATGAAAGATAACTTACATCGGAACCTGATTCACCCTGAAGACCTTGCTGCCATGGAATCTCACCTCCATCGATTAAGCCATGCTCGTGATGAAGAGATCTTAGAAATTGAATATCGAGCGATCGATGCAAATGGCGAGATTAAATGGCTCCGTAGCTATGACACGATTTTCAATCGTGATGAGTGTGGAAGAGTCCAACAGATTATTGGTAACGCTCAAGATGTTAGCGATCGCAAACAAATCGAACTTGAATTGCAAGAGAGCAAGTTATTTATCCATCAAATTGCCGATGCCTCGCCTAGTATGCTTTTTCTATATAATGTCCAAGAGATGAAACTTGTTTACATAAATAGAACAATTCACTCTTTATTAGGATATACAGCCGCCGATATTACCGCTATGGGAGAAGATTTTTTCCCTAAGACCATACATCCCGAAGAATTTGACTATCCTAAATATCTAGAACAAATTAACAATGCCAAGGATGGAGAAATCATTAGCTATGAATATCGCATGAAACATGCTAACGGTGAATGGCGTTGGTTGCATAGTTGCAGTGTAATATTGAGCCGAGACAAACAGGGAAAGGTATTGCTAATGACTGGCATGGCTTACGACATTAGCGATCGCAAGACAGTAGAAGCCGAGCTAATGGCAAGCGAGCAAAGATTCGCTAGAATTGCATCAAGTTTTCCGGGAATAATCTACACGACAATTCAACGCCCCGACGGTTCTCACTATTTTGAATATATTAATTCGTCGATCAAGGATATCTATGAAATAGATTGCGAAAAGGTTCTGCAAGACCCAAAATGGATTGACGATCTGCATCATCCAGACGATCGAGAAGGTTTTGTCACCGCCGCTAACTATAGTGTTGCTATGATGTCCCCTTTTAGAGCGTGTTTGAGA
>NZ_LIRE01000291.1 GCF_001402795.1 Pseudanabaena sp. 'Roaring Creek' | reverse complement strand
ACACTATTTTGGGTTTTAATATTACAAAAGATTACCAAGCAATCTTTTGTAATATTTGGAGTGTAAAAAAAATGATTTTCAGCGTCATTTTTACGGAATACTTATACAGATTATTTAAAAAGTTTTGAAATGCGATCGCCCGATCGAGATCGCTAGGATGATTTTGATATGAAAAGTTTAGATATTAATTCTGCCAACCCTAACCTAAGCGTTGACGAATATCAGCGAGTAACAATTGAGTTTACTGGCGGCAATCATTCCAACAGAATGGCAAGAGGTGCTGCTGGGTATAAGGTAACAGTTCCCTACAGTTCCCTTTCCCAGAGGTTGCAAGCAATCCATCGGTCTGGCGGCAAAATTATCAAAATATCTATTCCAAGACTGCAACTCAATCCTTTGACAGCCGATTCTATAGCTGAAGTTGAGGTTGCGCCATGCAGTCTCTCTACTCCTGCGATTGCGATCGAAGAACAAACCGAAAAAACTGAACAAACGATAGAAGCTCTAGACATTCCTATGGGATTTCTTACCGAAGAACCTTCAGAAATTCCTCTAGAACTCTCCTCGGAAAGTGATGAAGAGAGTAATGAAAAAATTATGCTTCTTGAGGAAGTTCCTGAAGAGGCTGCCGTTGAACTCGAAGAACTTACCGAACCAATTTTTCAACAATCTCCCGAAGAACTTACCGAACCAATTTCTCAACAATCTCCTGAACCAATTGGAGAAGATAACCTTGAAGTCATTGCTATTGAAGCCGTTACTCCTGAAGTCATTGCTGAAACTGTCTCCGAAACAATTTTTGAAAGTATTCCCGACGTTGTTCCTGAAAGACTTCCTGAAAGTATTGCTGACGTTGTTCCCGAAGCAATTTCTGAAAGCATCCCTGAAGTAATTTCTGAAAGCATCCCTGAAGTAATTTCTGAAAGCAATCTTGAAATTAAAGCTGAAATTATCTCGGAAGAAGCAATATCCATTGCCAAGAATGAAGATTCACCTGCAAATTCACCTGTAAATTTAGACGTTAAACCCAAAAAATCACGAGCTTCCAGCAAAACGAGTAATGGTTTTAACAAACAGGAGCCGATCGCGCAAGCTAAACCCAAAAAGTCACGGGCTTCCAGCAAAACTGGTCGTGGGTTTAGTAAGCAAGGAGCCATAACTCAAGGGATCGATGCTGAGGAGATCGCGGAAATTGCGATCGCCTCAGCATCTATAAATATATCAGAACCAGCAGTCGAAGCAATTATAGAACCGATTGCCGAACCCGTTGTCGAACCAATTGCTGATATCGAGTCAATTGCGGAAATTGCCGAGCCAATTGCCGAACCTGTTTTAGAATCAATTGCTGAAATCGTAGAACTAATTGAACCAATTGTCGAACCAGTTGTCGAGCCGATGGCAGAAGCCATTGTTGCCGAACAAGCGCCCCATCAGCTTGCCGAAGCCTCTATTGAAATTCTTGCTGAGGGCTTGTTAGAAAATGTGCTAAAAACAGCCATTGAAACAGTCATTGAAACAACTACTGAAACAAATATTGAAAATGATGCTAAAGAAACTGTAACAGTTTCAGAAGTTGAATCTGTCAAACCTTTGGAAGCAGCCCCATTACCAAAACCGAAAAAGTCTAAGACCTCCAGTAAAGCAGGTGGAGGTTTTAATAAGCCCAAAAGCAATACCCAAGTCCCGCGATCGCAGAAGCCAAAAGGTTAGGGACTGGTTATTAATTAAAGTACCTGTGGCTTCGACTCCGCTCAGCTAACTTTGGCTGAGCGGAGTCGAAGTTATACCAAATTACAAAATGGCTACGCCATTTTGTAATTTTAAAACCTTTACTGGGTTTGCTTTTTAATTCCCAAAAGTGTAGCTACACTTCTGGGAATTGGTATTACTCGATCGCGCGGAGTTTAGTTACCTTAAGGGTAAATTTACCACCACTACTCCCACCAAAAGATGAAACGCGAATGGTGTATTTTCCCGATTGACGGACTTTAAAAAAGATCAATGAGTTAGTAGTTTCGCTAGATGCATCGTCATTTTCCACAACAACATCACCCTTACTATCTAACAAGCTCAATACTGTGTCAAAGGCTTGCGATTCCGCAGTAATTTCTAGGCGCTCATCCTTCTGGACATCAATCAGATAGTCGCGGGCAAATCCTTTTTGACCTGTGGGAATATCTTTTTCAGTTAGGATGTCATTGACTTCAGCACCACTGTTAATGGATATCGGCTTGTAAGACGATATCGGAATTTGCGCTAATGACTGGGGAACAAAATTGATGGCTGAAATTGCGATCGCGCCTAGCCCAGAGATGATAACAGGAAAAAAAACGCATCTCCGAACTGATTTTACTAGAGAATTATGACTGTCAAATAATTTAAGCTGCTTCACGAAACTTCTTTTAATTCAGAGAATGTTAATTGTAACTGAGTAGATTCTACTGCGGAATTAGACGAACCATTGGTAAATGCGATTTCTTTACTGGTTGTGGCTTTAGCAGTTGGCGCTTTAGCAGTTGGGGCTTTGATTGTGGGCACGATCTGGATCTTGCCATAAAACTCTGTTTGGAATAGTTCAACCTTTGACTGAGAAGACATCAGCAATAACCCCCAAAATACCCCCACGCGATCGTTAAATACTTCAGCGAGATCGGTGATCTCAATTTCTTCATCAGGATGGAGCAAAAAATAATGCTCGATTTCCGTAACCATCTCCGACAAATTTTCCTTGTGAGCGAGCTGGGCGATCGCTTTCATGGCGGCGCGTCTTGCCACCTTACCTTGCATTTGGCGCTTGGCAGGCTTGCTAGTTTTGCGATCTACGATCTCGGCGATCGACTCGATCTGTGCGATCAGTTCCTCTAGGGTGATCCGTCTCGCTTTGGGGGGCAAAGCTACGGGCAAACGGCGCAAGCGTTTATCAAAATCCGTTGGCAGTCTCATCGAGTCAGAAACAACCTCAGAATCTAAATTATCCAATTCAGCATCATCGCTGGTTTCTTGGTCGTAGGCAGCTTGACTGTCCGATAATGAGTTTGCCTTGAGTAGAACCAACATTGATGCGTAAAGCATCGCCTGTCCTGAGTCGTACAAATCGCGACGATCGCTCACAATTAACCGTGACAGAAAGCGATCGACCACATCGATCACCTGTACATCCCAAGGATCGATCTCGCCTCGTTCTGCAAGGTCGATGAGTAGGGCAATGGCATCTTTGGTAACTGATTCGGCGATCGATAGAGTCATGGAGCTTACGAGAAGCGGATGCTTAAAAATATCATCGATTGCGATGAAATAACAAATCTCTTTAGCTTTTTATGTCTTTGACTTTTTGTCGATATGCGATATAGGCTATACCAACGGCACTTTCCCTAAAATCCTTACTTATTTAGCCCTATCCCCCAAATTAATTTTTCGATTTATCTTCATCAATTTCTACATCGATCGCCGAGGCTGAAACTAGACGTTTGCGCTCTTCAATCTCAACGCTCAAATTCTGTACGGTTTCTTGCAAATTCTGAATCTGCACGTTTTTATTACGCATTTCAATTGATTTTTGCAATCCCGACCAAACACTAAAGATCCAAGCTAATACCGCACCCAGTCCCATTGCTAAGATCAGTTCAACGGAAATTGGAGCGTCAACTTTAAGTTCGGGAATGATTTGAATGGACGCTGGAGATGTATTTTCTAAAGAAAACAATACTAAGGCTAGGGCAAAAACAAAAAAGATAATGAAATTGATTTGACGCACGACAATTAATCCTCAGTTCTATATTCTTAGCTAATGATTTATCAGACAATGCTCATAATGTCTACAGCAATATAAAGGGGACTCAAAGATCGATCTCTATGCAATTTACCAACTGACAACCAACTGGCACTTTTTGCAATTTTATGACTGCGAACATTTATATTTTTACATAAAGAATTGCGGCGCGAAGCGCCGCAATTTCTTCTAAGATTTTGATGTTTTCCTAAACACAAGCGCCGATGGCTATAAAACACATACCAAGTATAAATTATTTATGAGAAAAACAGGGCTTCGACTCATTTAGGATTACTAAGCGCCTAGCTATAGCAGTAGCCAGTTATATTAGGACAAAAACAAAACCCAGAAGAGTGTTGCGGCGCAAAGCGCCGCAACACTCTTTTGGGTTTTATGTCTTAACTTATTTGGCTATAGCTATA
>NZ_LIRE01000290.1 GCF_001402795.1 Pseudanabaena sp. 'Roaring Creek' | reverse complement strand
ATAAGTAGCTAGGCATAAGTAAACTTAAAACCCAGAAGAGCATACCGCCCGCTGCGCGGGCGGTATGCTCTTCTGGTCTTAAAAATCTATAGCTGTGGCGGCGCTTTGCGCCGCCACAGCTATAGATTTTTGGGGATTAGCCACCGATATTTGCACTGATCTTTGACAGGTTGTCTTTTGACATCGATACAGGCAATAAAAAAGAATGAAATCTTTGTACCAAAGCTAAGAGTTTAGAAAAACTAAAGCTTGAGGCTAAATCTGTGAGGAGTTAAGGTTGACATGAAATCGATGAAGTTGCTGTATGTAGCACCTAGCTTTGCTGCGTCTCTTTTTAGTATGGTGGAAATTGCTGGTGCTGAGCTATCAGAGATGGTAGTCGAAATGCAAAATACAAACATCGCGACTGTGGGTGAATTGCGATCGCAGGTATCGCAAAGCTCTAGTTCGCTCATCCCCTACTTCAAGGTTGAGATCCCTGCCCAGAGTCAAATCCTCGCGCAAGAGTCCAATGAAAATGAAGTCGAAATACAAGTAACAGGAAAAAAAGCTCCATTTACACCTACTTCTGCTCCCGTATATATTGTCCCTAAAGAAGATATCCAAAAGCAAAATCCTAGTAGTGCGGCTGAACTTTTACGCAGTTTGCCAGGATTCACGATCAATGACTATGGATTTGGAGCGGACATCCATACAGGCACTTTTTTGCGTGGCTTTTCGATCAATCAATCCACCTTTCAGATCGATGGTCGATCCTTTGGGAGTAACGTTAATACCTATCATGGGGGAACCGATCTTAATAGCATTCCCGTCGATGCGATCGAACGTGTCGAACTAACAGGAGGGACAAGTGCAACTCTGTATGGCTCGGAAGCCTTTGGCGGCGTAATTAACCTTGTTACGAAAAAAACTCCCCAGCCTCTCAAATTAACCACGGGAATTGAACTAGGTTCCTATGGTTATCAACGCTATCGGCTTGGCTATGGAGGAACTTTAGATCATGTCAACTTCCGTCTGGGCTACGAACGGTTCTCAACCGATAATAACTATGCTGTGCCATTGGGAGCCGCTAATCGCAATCCCTCCGATGGCAGGCTTTTTAATGGCGATAGCCGTGTTGACAACTTTTACGGTAATGTCGAATTCCCCATCGATTCTCGCAATTCCTTGAGTATTGATGCTTATAAAACAGCTAGTCGGCGAGGGCTACTCTACTTTGGATTTCCACTACAACGTGATCGCCTCGACCACGATCTATTCAATATTGGTACTACTTTAACTAGCAAGCTCGGTCAAGGGGATGACTCAATTCTGAAGACAACGATCGCCTTTAATCAAGATTTTTTCAGTACCTATGGACCAACGGGCACGAGTGATTTTCGGAATGCTTCCCTAGATTCGCGAGCCTTGAGCGGTCGAGTCGAACATCAGTGGCAACTGAACGAGACTAATAAGCTGACATGGGGCTTAGATCTAAAAACAGATTCTATCCGTGGCGATGTATTTAGTTCGCTTTCTGCATTATCTGCCCAGAATGGCATTGTCAATCGCGATCGCTCTCTTCTGGCTCTGTTTGCCTTAAACACTTGGAAAGCCACGGAAAACTTTCAAGTAGAACTAGGTTTACGGCAAAATTTTACAAGCGATTTTGGTAGCTACCTCAATCCCACGGTCGGCACGCGCTGGAACCTCACCCCCAATCTTGCTTTTCGCAATAGTTTTGCCGTACTTCAGCGCAATCCTGGACTAGACCAACTCTATGTATTTGATACCGTACATAATTGGTTGCCAAATTCTAGTCTCATTCCTGAACGGGGTGTCGCCTATACGGCTGGATTTGATTGGAGTGGCGCAGCGGACTCCGTACTGGTGCAATTAACCTATTTTGGTAGCAGTCTTAGCGATCGCCTTGGTGTCATTGCGGGGCGATGGGACAATGTCGGGCAGGTTAGCACCAATGGCATCGAAGCTGGGATAAAGTGGCAAATTTCACCAGAATTCTCGTCATTTCTCAATTACACCTATACCGATGCCAAAATAAATAGCAGCAAAACGGCTTCTGAAGTTGGTTTGCAATTGGCTACTGTTCCCTATTCCGTAGGCAAGTTAGGTATTGGCTATGATGCCAATGGTTGGCAAGCAAATCTATTTTTTAACTACTACAGCGGCTCCCGTCGGGCTGTTTTTGCCCAAGGGACAGCAGGACAAAATGCTACAGACTTTTCTCCCGCCTATTTGAGCTTGGACTTTAACGCCAAGGTTCCTTTACATAAAAATGTAGCTTTGACTTTGAATCTAGAAAATTTGACCGATAATAGCTATGAAAAAACTAATCGCATCTATCAACCAGGATTAACCTATAGAATCGGTTTACAGGCAAGTTTCTAATTAAGTACCAACCTAGAGAGCGTAACGCCCGCTACGCGGGCGTTACGCTCTCTAGGTTTTAGTTTACTTATGCTTATCTAGTTATACCAATTCACGAAAGTGTGACAACACTTTTGTGAATTAAAAAACAAACCCAGTAAGGTTTTGAGATTCCCAAAATGGCGTTGCCATTTTGGGAATTGGCATT
>NZ_LIRE01000289.1 GCF_001402795.1 Pseudanabaena sp. 'Roaring Creek' | reverse complement strand
AAGACAAATCAAACCCCAAGAATTGAGTGGCGGCGCAAAGCGCCGCCACTCAATTCTTGGGGTTTATGTCCTAATACCAAATCACAAAATGGCGTAGCCATTTTGTGATTTTAAAACCCTTACTGGGTTTGGTTTTCAATTCCCAAAAGTGTAGCCACACTTTTGGGAATTGGTATAATACACTTGGCGACAGCTATACTTATTTGCCGACAAATGCAACGGTTAGGCTATCGGAGGCAAGGAAGTGATCGAGGTGATAGGCGCGTTCTTCTGTTTTCAGCAGAATTGTTTCGTAGAGGTAACGAGTTGCCCGATCGCCTAAACTCTCAGCTTGGGCTGCTTGACGACGTAAGAGTTGAATGATTGCCTGTTCCGCCGCGAGATCGTGTTCTACCATAGAACGGCAATCATAGGCTCCATCTTCTTCGGACGCAATGCAGGACAATTCAGCTAATTTGGCAAAACTAGCTACAGGGATTCCACCCAGTCCATTCAATCTTTCTCCAAGATCGTGGACGTGATCGATCGCTGCTTTGAGACCATCTTCAAAAAACTCATGTAATGAGTAAAACTCAGAGCCATCTACAACAAAATGATGCTTTTGATACTGTAAGTACAGTGCCTGAAAGCTTGCTAAAGCAGAGTTTAATCCTTCACAGACAGGTGTAGTTACACTTTTGTCCAGTAGTACTGGATTATCAGCAATTTCCCCAAATGCTCGCACTAGCCCTTGAATCGTAGACATAATTTGGCTCCCTTTGACTAATCAAATATCAAGTAGTTGATGACGCGAAACTCAAATTATTTTAAGGCTTTTTCAGGTAAAGACAAATGACTCTGCGCCTGTGCAGACGAGTTTTTGAAGCATTTTTGGATTTAGATGAGAATTAATTGCATTTATGTTGTAGTATCAGATCTAATAGTTATTGCTAAAAGATATCAATAACTATCTGATTTAAGGCAACTCAACCATGAATCCAATCAACTACTCCTTAGCAGTGAATCAAGAGATCTCCATAGATGGTTCTGATAGATGGGATCTTTACTACCGTCTACAAGAGTTGGACATTCCCTGTCAATGCTCATCCCATAGACCTTTGACGGTTCAGATTTCCAATCCCAATCATCTATTGCAAGTTTGGTGTGTCATTAGACGGATGAACGCATCTCGAAAGGAGATGATTCAACTTTTAAAGAATAATTGGCAAGTAAGGTTTCATAATTAAACCTATCTAGTTACTCAATTTGGTCAAAAATATAATCAAAAATCTATGTCAAAACTCTTGACGCAAATAGCAGATTTTCAGGTTATGGCTCAATTTTTGGGGGTCATCCTCAAAGATGGCTATCGAGTTAAATATTTGAGAGTGGCGATCGCTTCTCAGGAATATTGGGTTAAGCTGCCCAAAGAACTAAGCCAGAACTTCGATCCCCATTTAAGTGTTGGCTCTTGGCTAGAAATAATTGGTACGCAAAAGATCGATCGCAAAAAAGGAATTCTAAAACTAGAGGCTTCGTCATATAGTAGAGCTGGCGCTCCGAATGCCCTTGTAAACCAAGCTGTAAATGTCTCTCCAAGCCCTTCTCCCAATGACTCGCCCAAGGTTGTTAGGTCAAAGGTTAATAAAGCTTGTATTCTAATTTGTCAGAAATCCGACTGCTGGCAACGTGGCGGTAAAGAGGTTTATCAACAGCTAGAACAGGAATTGCGCGATCGCGGTTTAGAGAATCACGTACAGATTCAAAAGACAGGATGTCAAAAACAATGCAAACAAGCACCTAATTTAGTTGTAATGCCAAACAAAGAACGGCATAGCTTCGTTAAGCCCTCTCAGGTGAATGGTTTGCTAAATCGATACCTCGATCGTAATTAACGTCAGTTCGGGTTAAGCTAGCAAATTTTAAAAACCCAAAAGTAAAAGCCCTGCTTCGCAGGGCTTTTACTTTTGGGCATTGAGAAAGGGTTTGCATAGCAAACCCTTTCTCAATGCCTGTTTCAAATTATCTCGAACTCACGTTAGTTATAGCTGTCGCCAAGTGTATTAGGACATAAACCCCAAGAATTGGCTGGCGGCGCGAAGCGCCGCCAGCCAATTCTTGGGGTTTGATTTGTCCTCATTCAAGTGACTGTAGCTATAGTT
>NZ_LIRE01000660.1 GCF_001402795.1 Pseudanabaena sp. 'Roaring Creek' | reverse complement strand
AGCGGGCGGTACGCTCTTCTAGGTTTTAAGTTTACTTAAACTTTCTCTCCTTAGGTTTTGATTATGATTTTCTGTAATCAGTTTAATTTCAACCACCTAACTGGTAAAAAAAAATGTCCGATGACAATCCAAAGATATCCCAGTTTTTAACAGGTAGAGATGGTGAATTTTCTTCCATCAGAGCCCAGACATGGTTAGTTATTCTATGCTTCTGTGGAGATTGGATTTCCCATATTATTAGGAATCAACCATTTACGCCAGATCCCTCTGTTGTGGGTATTATTTTAGGCATTCTAAGTGCTAAGGTAACCCAAAAATATGTTGAAGATAATAGTAAGAATTCCACTATTACGAAATAGCTGGTGATGGGCGACGCTTTGTGCCTTCACTCATATTTGGAATTTTTATTGCTCGTAGATTTCTAGAGGCAGACCGTCGGGATCTTTAAAAAAAGTAAAACGTTTGTCTGTTAATTCATCAGTTCTTATGGTTTCAACCTCGATCCCATGCATTTCCAAATAGGCAACGGTTTCTTCTATATTTTCTACTTCAAAAGCTAGATGTCTTAATCCACAGTTTTCAGGGTTCGCTCTTGGTGCAGGAGAAGGAAAAGAAAAAAGCTCGATCGCATCGTTGGTTCCTACTCTTAGGTCTAGCTTATAGGAATTTCTTTGTTCTCTGAAGGTTTCTCTAATTATTGCAAAACCAAGTTTTTTTGTGTAAAAGTCTTTAGATTTTTCATAATTAGAACAAATAATGGCTATATGGTGGATTTTGGCTGTTTTCATGGGATTTTATTGATGATTAGGTTTTTCTCTAGATAGTAAAAGTAAAACTTGGGAGTTAGAATATGTTGTCTTTCTAGGCAATGATTCTCGCTTTGGGCGTAATTATCGATAACGATTATTTTTGATCGCATCCCAGTCTGAATTGCCGTTCTGTTTTGTGACTAAATACCCTTCCTTCGGTTGTTCCACTGATGGCTAAGATATCTTGAGCATTTAAGTGGGCATCAACGGCACTCACAGCATAGCTATTTGTTCCTAAGACTTTGCCTTTAAGATCGCCAGTACGTTTTCCTCGCGGTGTTAAAGTCCATAGTTTAGTTTCTCCATCGTCTCCTCCACTGACTAAATAGCAACCCTCTGCACTAAATGCGATTGAGCGTACAGGTTTGCCATTGTGGGCATCTTTCCAACCTTCAATTATTTGGCAGGGACGATCGCTTTGTAAGCAGGTGTTGAGATCCCAAATTGAAATAAATCCTTGATTGTCCGCTGTTGCTAAGAAATTTCGTTGATTGTTGGGTACGGCAATACTTTGAATGTAGTCATCTTGTCCGCCGACATTGGGATAGGTAATTGGTTTGACAGTGTTGGTGACCCAATTCCAAAGCACTAATTGATTATATCGACCAGCGATCGCTAAGGTGCTGTCATCCTTGCCAACTAGGGCGATCGCATTGATAGCAAAGTCAAACTTTTTAATTTGGCTGGGCTGGTTTGGTGGATTTGTAAATAGATTTTGGAGATCCCATCGCAGCAAATTTCCACTCCCATGACCGCTAAATAAATTCCGCGAATCCAGCGTGTAATCTAGCCCAAAAACGCGATCGTCAGTTTGATAGATGAATGTGGCGATCGGCTGTTTCTTTTGTCCTTGAGCGTCCAAGATCTGAATTTCGCCATTTTCCAATCCTGCGGCAATTAAATCATTGTTGACAGGTCGATATCTCACAGTCCGAATGGCTTTTTGGGCTTCCGTTAAAATCCCTAAATTTTGGTTTACAAAAGGATTCTCAAAACCCGATACATCCCAAGTTTGAATCGTTCGATCATTAGAGCCACTAATAGCATGAATACCAGCACCATCATATTGGACAGAGGTGACAGTATTTTTATGGGGAGGAAAGGGATTAATTGGATTGAAGGGAGAAAACCACCACAGGATCACGAGAAAAATGATCGAGAGTAGGATTAGGGGCGCAAGCGGAACTATGGGTTTAACGATAACTTCGATGGGTTGTACTTCGTCAATCGTATTTACCCTGATATCTTGCCAATTTGCTTTGATTAGTAAGTTTAATCGTTTCTCTCTCCCTAGCCAAGGGCGTGCCTTATCAATTTGTAGTGTGAAATCACGTTGGCTAAACGGGGGGATTTCGATATCGTTGGGCGATACTTCAAAGGTAAAATCTGTATAATCGCTGGAACGCACGTTTTCCAGCTCAAAATCTATTTTTTGGGGAAGATTGCTGGCATTGTCGGCAATTAAGTCAAATCTAGCTGGAGAGGAAGCCCATAATTTCCACCATAACTTCCACGATCGCCTTGCGGGAATGGTCTGCGCTTTTGGCGAACAAATGACTGCTAGGGATCCTTTAGGTAATACATCTAAGCTAGATTTTAATTGAGATGGCAATCCATTTGTATGGCTAATGTCGATCGTAAATTCATAGGATTTAGCGATCGCATCGAGATCGAAGGGTAAAGTACATACAAATGTTGCTATATATTGCGATCCACCTTTGACCGTAAACTGTTGCATGTTTCCTGTGGTAAACCATGTATCGGGTAAACCAAGGCATCTTAAGGTCACATTAGTATTTTGTTGACTGGGATTACCAATCAAAACCGTGATTTCTAGATTGTCTAGAGGTATTGCTTGGATCTTCTGGGTAGGTATTTCTGCTTTTAAAACAGATCCCCTTGAGCTTTCTTGGATATTAACGCGGAGTACTTCGCGATTCTCTTCGCGCAATTCAATGGAGAATGCCCGAACGGTAATATTCATAATCCCTGAGAAACCTGAGATTGGTGGCTCAATAATTGAAACCACGAACTCCACTAAATCTCCTGGAGGGATTTTGACACTTACGTCAGGGGAAATTGTATACCACTCATAGTCAGCACCTTGAATATCTGCTCCAGCGGCAATTAATTCAATTTGAAAACTGGAGAATTGATTGCTGTTATTAATAACAACTACAGGGAATGAATTCTTCTCCGAACCAATTTTGAAATTTAGTTCCTTTTTGGGTATTTCTAAACCGATCTGATTTACTGACATCGCTGTATGTTTCTCCTGTTATCTTATTTGCCACGAGCAGCTCGAGAACGGCTCAGGATTGATTGTATAGAATTATTTTGTCCCATTTGTGAAGCGATCGCGGCTTTTTTCGCTTCATCCTTTTCTTCTCTAAGCTGCTTGAGTTGGGTTTTCATCCCATTTTGGCGTTCGACAATGGTACTGCCCATTTCTTGGAATACCCTTGCCATTTGCCCGATCTCATCCTTACGATGCGCTACGGATTCTAATTTGTCGGAGTTAAAAGATTCTTCTTCAATTTCCTTAGCGGCAGTCATTAAGTTTTTAATCGGACGCAATAGCCATGCGGAAACTGCCAAGCCAATGAGGATATTTACGCTCAACATCACAACGGTAATCATGATCGTAGCTCGATTGTTGGCATCGATATATTGCATAAAAATTGCCTTGGGAACGATGATCCCCACTGTCCAATCCAATTCCACTGTTTTACTTAACTTATGCGTACTCACAATATAGGTTTGACCGTTAAAATCAAATTCTACGACTTGGGAATCTTGAATTTTATCGAACCCTCCAAACCTTTTTTGAATTGCTAGCCCAGCACTTTGGAGTTTAATGTCTTTGCTTTTAGAAGCTTCAAATCGTTTGATAACATTTCCATCTTTTTCAAATATTGGTGATTCAGATGTAGATGCCATTAGGCTTCCATTACTTTCTACTAAGAATACATTCCATTGATCCGTAGGACGGGTGTGCAGCATAAATTGCTTGATTTGATTGAGCGAGACATTAATGCCTACTACCCCCTGAAACTCACCACTATTTTTGTAAATTGGTGTAGCTCTGGTCGTTGTTAGTTCGCCATCAGTTGTACTTACAAAAACTGGACTCCAGATAGCTTTGCCTGCTTCCTTAGCTCCCATATACCAAGGGCGATCGCGATGGTCATAGATTTCATTCATGATCATTTTCCCTCTCACTCCATTACTATTGAGTTCGTAGGTAGGACGGTTAGGACTATTGCTATCCTCGCGAATGCGGAGAAGGAACTTTGAGTCTCCCATGCGTTCTATGCCAACCATTGTCCCATTTTCATTGCCATAAAATAGGATGTTTTTTATGTTTAGTTCCCTAGCCTTATCAAATATATTCTGCTGTACTTGGCTGATATTATCAGGATTGATTGTTCCATTACTAAGAGCGATGGTCACGGCTTGATTGATCTGAATTGATTCTTGCAAATAGCTCTTGATTTCCTGTTCGACTCGGTAGTTTAGGTTTTCACATAGTTGGAGAGTTAGTTTTTGTACTGCCCGTTCGCTGCCTTGAAAGGAAACCCAGCTTGTGACTCCCACTGCTACGGTAATTTGCATGGTGAGTACGATCTGAATAACATTTTGGATTGAAAACATATAGGGATCCCTGTGGTTTCTTGTGAATTTCTATTTGTATTGCTATTTATTTCTATTTGTGAATACCTGTTAGATGTTTTATGCAAGTTTATCAACCACAAGTTTATCAACCATATTTGTAATTCGACGTTGATCGCTTTCATCGGGAAGAGGGGTTTTGCTCTGATATTGCGCATTGACCTGCATGGACTGGTAGATACCATAGCGTTGAGCTGCATAGTTAAGAATGTTAATGCCTAATTCCTGACAGTTCCGAATACTTTCTCTTGGTAGGAATAGATCGGACTGTCCGCTCCAGACCCGTGATAATTCACCTAACAAAATAATGACACTACCATTAGTGAGTATTTGCATCGGAGAATTGGCGATCGCCGATAGGTGGGAAAATAAAAAGGGTTGACTGCGTAGAGGATGATCGGGCGCTAAGTCAGAAAAAGGCTGCATTGGCGTTTCTATTGGGATATGACTACTAAATGTGTTAAGCAAGTCTTGAATTGTGTTATTTGTTTCGATCTCGATCGCTTCTAACTCTGACTGAAGCTCTGCTTGAATTAGCGCTCGATCGGCCTGTTGAGTATTAGATTGGCTGTTTTTAAGCAAATTATGATGGGCAGTTTGGAGTTCTTGCTGAATTTCCAATAGATTTTCTAACTTTGTCTGGTGGATTGCAGCTTCGATCAGAATTAATCCCCCCTTGGCGATATATTCTCGTAAAGCCAGTTCGGTTGAATCATTGATCTCCGTGGCTTGATCGTTAGTCAGATAGATGAGCGGATAGGGACTGAGATGATCGATCGTTAGTTCGGCATGAATATCTAAATTGGCGATCGGCTCAATTATAGAAAGGCTAGGAGCGAGACTAGACATGGCTCTGCCGAGAAAATGGAAGCTTTGTTGAATAGGGGGGGACTGACCTAGTTGAGATTGGAGACAGGCGATGCGGATTGAGTTTTGTGGGCGAATTTGCGCTGCTAAGCGATAGCGCATATCCAGTTGACATGCTTTAGGAGCAAAGACATCTACAGGTTTTTGGATTTCTAATTTGCCTTCAGCGATCGCAAGACGGCAGATCTCAATGTCTGTACTCAGGGGCAAGTCAGTCTTTTCATTGATGCGAAAGGTCTCGACAAGGATCTCATTGCTATTGGTTTGTCTTAGTTTCGTGGGATCGACATAGCTCAGCACTAGATAAACCATTTCGATTGTCCCGTTGTAAGCGATCGTGGCGATCCGAAAGTTGATGGGGGTGGGTACAACAATGAAGTTGCCTTGTAGATCGATGGCTAGCCCAGGTTGGATCTGTACCCAACGACCATCGCGAAATTGGGCGGGCAGGTCTTGAGGGGCTTCAATGGGGGCAACCCCCAAGCCACAGATAATTCCAGGTAAAAACAGGGACTGATACAGTACATTTTGGCGATGCTGGTGATATTCATGGGCGAGTCGCCAACGCTGGCTGTTAATCATCAAGCCGTCAGATACTTGTAACCGCTCAAAGGGCTGGATTTCAGGATAGGGAAAGTCGTTCATATAGTTTCTAGCTCGTAGGTGCAGACAACAGGTTTTTCACGTTCGATAATCCGATGAATCAGGGGCAAATCAAGTCGATTTTGTAAATCGTTACGAATTCTGACCACAAAATGAAACGGTCTCCCGCCTCCTGTTGATGCATTTTGACCAATGATTGCCTCACCGAGGACAAAGCCTCGCCCGCTAATTTCAAAAATGCTAATATGCTTTTCGGCTTCAGGTAGGTGATCGTCGAGGGGGATTCCCGTGAATAGATGAATATAGAAGCGCAATCCTCGGCGCGTTCCGCGCCAACGATAGATCTGGATCGCTTTTTTGATCAGGAACCGCTGACGCTCAATACCGAGGGAAGAGGTATCTTCCCACCCTACCCAATGGGCAAGAAACGGTAACATTGTTTCAGGTGCTAGCATGGGATCGAGATAGGCCCAAAGCGCATCTAAGATCTGGACATCAGGTTCTAGACATTCCTCAAAAATTTTTAATAGGCGACCAACAAAGTCAACCTCACGATAAGCATCGGGTAAGAAATCGAGGTATAGACTGGGCGGGCGGACATAAAGTTGAAAAGAGGCAATATCAAATAGTTCTAATTTTGGAGATGTTTCGGAGTTAGCGCTTGCATAGCCTCCATAGATTTGTAACTGTCCGTTGTAGTTAATAGTGAGAGGTTGATTGTTAACGATCGCTTTTTGATTCTCAAAAAAATCAGCAGGAATTTGAAAATAAAGTACAGCCTCCATTTCGGCATAGGGAGGCAGCTCGTTTCCTTCCATCCCAATTTGGAGCCATTGACTGGGAAAGTCTCCCTCCACGCGCAAATTTGTTAAGAGTGTTCGGTTGCTGGAATTCTTGAGATGAACGAGAATTTCGCTAGGTTCGTTAGGGTGGATGAGGAGTTTGCAATTATTGGGCGATCGCTGATTATTGACGATATTTGATGACGAATTTGATGACGAATTTGATGACGAACGATGGCTCTGCGAGTTGACCAAATTATCCGCACTAGCCAATGACTCGGCATTGGCATCAGGGTGCTTCATTGATGTTAGGCGGATGCTTAGCGCTTGCAGTTTGCTTTTTGGGGTCATAGGAGGGTTTAATACTGCCTTAAAAATTACTAGACGATATTAATGACATGGCTAGAACGCAGTCTCGGACTGCGCCAAGAGCAAATCAAACCCAAAGCGCCAGGGTCGATTGTGGGTTGGGGTGCAAGTCTTCTGATCCATTCGCCATTTTCGTAACGCAACTCGAATAGTTGTACTGTACCCAAAAAACGTACCCCTTGAAAATTTTGTAATAGTTTGACGATGTCCGAAGGATAGACAGGACGACCAAACTCCCATCCCTCGCCGTTGACTCCACCTGTGATTGGGTTGAGAAATCGGTAGAGCATTACCTTGAGCTTCTGGATAATGTCCTGCTGTACCTGTGGGTTGCTATAGGCTGTTTCGAGGGCGACTTCCGTTTGCACGCATACCCCCACATACTCAGGCTGTTCCAGTTGAATCTGGACTCCTAACATTTTGCGCTCATCGAGATAGTTTAAGACGCGATCTCTTAAGGGTTCTTTCAAAATAAACCGATCGGGGGCAATCCCTTGCCCTTGATCAATACTTTCGGTAAGTACCTTCGGTACTACTAGTAGCTTGACCATGCCTGCGTCTTCTTTTTTGCGGGTGGGGGCGCACATGACACGGGCGACACCGCCATCGCCTGCGAGCAGGGTCAGATATTCAAAATCTGTTTGGGTGATGGCGCGATCGCGAGTACGGAGCATCTTTGGTACTCTTACGGCAACATCATCAAGGGATTCGGCATCGGCTCCATTACTGGCGGAAATGTGATTGGTTAAACTCGCTACGTAGGGAATCGCACTTTTAGCGATCCGTAAACTGCCGCGCTGGACATTGCCGCGAAAGCCTCCCCCCGTGCGATATTTCACCATTTGAATAATTGCGCCTTTGGGGGGGACTGCGCCATACTGAGTGCCAGTGGTTTTGATAGCTGCGCTTGCTTTTTGGGCTTCAGGTATCACCCTTTGCATGGGTTCCCCCTGAATGCGCAATCGTTGTAAGGTGTGCTGGCTTTGATAGCTGGGTGGTTGGACAAAGGGACCAAATTGCACGTTGCCTGACGTGGAATCGATGACATAATGCAGATCGTTAGCGGTAGATTCCGAAAAGTCTTCAACTTCCTGCCAGATTTGGGGTAATCCTACGGGGGGAGTGATCAGCAAATATTCATCATCTTGACGGGGCAAGATGGGGCTATGTAATAGCTGAAAGACTTGTCCTGATTTACCATTACTTTCGCCTAAAACTTCATTCATTAGGGCATGACATTGAGTCGCTTTGACAGTGCCACCGATCGCTCTTGCCCCCATCCCAATAATTCTAGGCGATCGGCTGTAACCTGCTTGGTTACCAATTGGCTCGACGTAGCTACAGCGTAACCATCGACCTCGATAGGTAGAAAACTGGGCTACCTCCCATGTTATGGGGAGATGAAAAACTACCTCGGCTCCCTGCAAGGGATTAATCCCTGCTTCGGCTAGCTCACTAAAACTAAATCCCCTAGTATGATCGTCACTCTCTTTTAACAGTACCGATTGCCATGCATGACCATCCCATGCTTCCCAAAAACGAGGGGGATTATTGGGATTAATTCCTGTGGCAGTGGCGGATTCCCCCTTTAAGTTGAGCGCAATTACGTTCCCATTAATGGGTTGTTCGCCATCAAAAACTAGATAAAAACAATTACTGGGTGCAGGAGGATCGCTAAATAACGCAATTTCTTGTCCCGACCATCCCTCCTCGCGATCCTCTGTCCATACATCTAAGAGTAAATCGCGCAGAAATTCAGGATTTGTCTCCGCTGTAGGTGCGGCTAATAGGTTTAAAATTCTTGGCTTACCAATTACTAAGGGGCGATCGGTGCTGAAGATAATTGCTTCTTCCGTTTCCGTCCTTACGGTTGCAACTTCGCTCCCCGCAGGAATCGTGTAGACTTCTGGCAAAGAAGCACTTAGATAAAAAGTCACCTCGGTTTGCGCTGGGGCAGGGGGCTGGAGGCGAATGCCGAGTAATTCTAAAAACGCAATATAGTTGCGACGGGGTACTTGGTTAAACCGCATCAACATCTGATCGGTGAGCCAAGCAAATAACTCGATCAATGTAACCCCAGGATCGCTAGGGTTATAGTTTGTCCATTCTGGACAGTAACGAGGAATTCTGAGAAGGCATTCATTCACCAATTCGGCAAAGGTGCGATCGTCAAGATCTGATTTTGGTAAATTGGGCAGAAAATCAAATTCTTTCGTCATTACACGGCGCTCTTAGGTGAACTTGGCGATTGTTCAGATTTTACTAGGTATCTTTGTCTTACGGGATTAAATATCAAATTATTTTAACGTCAGTTCGAGTTAAGCTGGCAAATTTTCAAAGCCCGTTTCAAATTATGTCCTGATAAAGTTGACGGCAGCTATAAAAACTAGGCTTAATAGGTAATGCGGAGAGGGGCTTTAGCTTAAATGGCTGAAATGCTTGATGTGTAATAGCTTTAGATTTGGAGGTCGTCGATGTCTGAGACACCCATCATTAAAAGCATTGAGCCATTTATCATGTTTGTCTGACCTCCCCGAAACACCTATAGAGCTAAAAAACTTAATATTAATTATCGCTAGGTGGCATTAGATAGAAGGGATAAACCATACTGCGGCTATCATGAGTTTCCTTGATCTCATATAAAATTTTCATGTCTAAGCGTCCTTTTAGCGGATCGGGCTCTGCATAAACTCCTGTGACCTTAATTCGGGGCTCCCATCGGTTCAAGGCTTCTTCAACATAGATTCGGGCGAGCAAAATCGTCTGGGGATTCATCGGGGCAAAGGTTAGATCCGATAGACGACTACCAAAATTGGGACGATATACCCGCTCTCCTAATTTCGTGTTTAGAATTGTGCTGATGGACTCCTCAAGGTTGCGATCGCCACTATCAGTTTTTAACTCACCTTGCACATTAATCCGTAAGGGAAAGGAAATCCCCCTGCCTAAATAATCTCGTCCTAAATTACTCATATGCGTTCGGCTTTGTTCGGCTGATTTGTTGATAATTAATGATCAAGAATGATCAAGATTTTACTAGTGTCTAACGGGTATCTAATACCAATTCATGAAAGTGTGACAACACTTTTGTGAATTAACAACCAACCCTAGTAAGGGTTTGCAAACTAAAAATGGCTACGCCATTTTTAGTTTTGGTCTTAGCTCTGGATTTTAATTATGCTGAGGTACTTAACAGCTTGATAACAAATTGATAACAAATTGATAACAACTTAATAAAAATAGTTAACTAGATATTATTTAGCCAGACAGTCTCGGAAGATGGTGATTAAGGTCAATATTTTCTGCACTCTCATGGGCTAATTGTCTTAAATAAGTAGCTAGACATAAAATCCAGATTCGCTCAGCCAACATTAGCTGAGCGAAGTCGAAGCTAGATAACTTTAGTGGGACATTTTTCATCCGCAAGAGCCTAACCTATTTCCTAAACACATTATTGATGAGAGAGTAGGGATTGATGATATTGCCCAAAAATCTAGTGGTCGAGTTCAGTAAGCTAGAGCCAAAGGATGGACGCACGACGATGACATCGCGATCGCGTAATCCAGGATTAGATTCTTCACTCATCGGTAAATTGAGATCGGCAACCAGATCCCGACGCATAATCGTGCCATCGGGATTGACGCGATAAAGCTCGACCGCCCGCCAGTCTGCGTCATTGGTGAGCCCACCTGCATAGGAGATTGCTTCCGTAAACGAACTGTTGGGTCTGAGTTGCAAAGCTCCAGGACGCACAGCTTCTCCTACGACCTGTACGGTAATCGTTGTCGGAGAAAATGTTGCCTTAGCAACCTGTAGATATTCAGAGGGATTCGTTTTTGCTAACCTTGGAACGGTGATCAGATCGCCATCGGTAAGAGTAATATCCTGACTGAGATCGGCTTTCGTAATTAGGTCTAGCAAGTTTGCTTTAACAATGGTGCGCTGTCCCTTATCATTCAGTCTTGAAATTTGGACGTTGCGAATATCGGCGATTTCCGTTACGCCATTAGCAGCTTGTAACGCGCGACTGAGGGTAACTGGCCCACCACCTGAGGCAGTTCCCGCCGAGGTCGAAGCCCCCGTAAGCCCTGTGGAAAGCACTCCGCTCCTTGAGTAGACTAAGGTTTGCGGTCCTATTCGATTCACCTCACCCACGATCGCTACTTGAATGGTGAAGGTGTCAGGAGAAAAGGTGGAATTGCCAACCAGTCTGGTCTGCGACGCACTTGCCTCAGCTAGAGGTGGCACGAGGATCGAATCACCATCAAGAATGCGAACATCTTGGCTAATATCTCCCTTTTCCAATAAATCTTGGAGGTTGATCTTGATAATGCGTCTGCCTGCAATGCCATCACGACGAGAAATTTGAATATTGCTGATATCGGCTCTTGAGGTGATTCCTGCGGCGGATTCGAGCGCTCTGGTTAAAGTTGCCGCACTAGCTCCCGTGGATGCGGTGCCAGCATAATTCAAAAATCTTGGTCCTGGGCGATTTACCTCACCTACGACGGCAATATTGAGGGGGCGAGGCGTGAGCAGAGAAATATTAACGATATTACGAACGAGGAAAGGGTCGAGTTTTGCGCGGAGTAACGTAGTGGCTTCATCGAGTCCCAACCCCTCTAATTTAATCGCTCCAATTAAAGAGATATTAATCGTTCCATCGGGAGCGATCGTTTGAGTTCCCGATAATTCGGGGACATTAAAAACATCGATCTTAATGGTATCTCCCGCGCCTAGGGTGTAGCGAAAGGAATCCTGAGATTCGCCCACGTTTAATTTTGGGGGAGCCTGATTAAACTGAGCCGATGGCTTGAGATTAGAAGTAGGAGGCTGGGGTGATGTTGATGGAGTTTGGTTTGTGGTTGTTTGCGCCCAAATCGGTAAAGGAGTACAAGCGATGACTGTAAATAGAATTAATTTGCCAAATTGAGATATATGCATAAAAGTACTCCTTAATCCAACCATCTCATCCTTAGAAAATGAACATCTGCCATAATAGGCTGACCCTTGTACAATATTTAGAGGCAGTTTTTGCAAGATTTGGCTGTCATTGTATCAGTACAACTCGTAATTTACCTCAGTAATTTTCTCAGTAATTTCCCCGAAATATAATGCGATCGCCTCAGGTTATTTATATAGATGCAGTAGGTACTTTGTTTGGGGTGGATGGTAGTGTGGGTGAGCAGTATGCCAAGGTTGCGGTGAATTTTGATGTTAAGCTCGACCCTACATTAATTAATCGTGCATTTTATCAAAGTTTTCAAGCGGCTCCAAGGATGGCTTTTCCCCATTTGCATGAGTCTGATATTTCTGAGGCTGAATATATATGGTGGCGATCGCTTGCGGAGCAGACCTTTAGGCAAACAGGGGATTTTGCGAGATTTTCCGATTTTGATGCTTTTTTTCAGAGTCTCTATGCTTACTTTGCTACGGCTGCGCCTTGGTTTGTTTATGAAGATACCTTCCTCGCCTTGGATTTTTGGCAGCAGCAAGGTATCTCCCTCGGCTTACTATCCAATTTTGACAGTCGTCTCTATTCCGTAATATCAGAGTTAGGATTAGCAGATTACTTTTATTCCATCACAATATCGACGGAGGTTGGTGCTGCCAAGCCCGATCCCTTGATCTTCCAGAGCGCCCTTGCCAAACATCACCTAGAGCGATCGCCTGATTTGGCTTGGCATATTGGCGATAGTTTCAGTGAAGATTATCAAGGAGCGACATCGGTAGGAATTAATGCTTTTTGGCTAAATCGCGATCGCCCTATTGCTAACGTTCCCCATTCTAACGATCCCCAAAAGCAAGCAGCACGCAGTATTAATCAGTTAACTGATTTACTGGGTTAACCCCATATAAGCAAAGCATCTCTCTACCTAATTCCAATCCAGATAGACCTGAGGCGCAGGTCTTACCCACTGCTCTCTCTTATTTCTACTAATATTTCTCTACTAATATTTCTCTACTAACAATGTTTACAGGACTCGTACAAACCATCGGTATCATCGAACATCGCGATCGCGATCGCTTGGTGATCTATTGTCCCGATCTCGTCGGTAAAATTGCGATCGGTGATAGCGTCGCGGTGAATGGGGTCTGTCTGACGGCAACTCAAGTTTCTGCTACCAATTTTGTTGCCGATGTTTCGCCCGAAACTCTCGGTCGCACTAACTTTGGCGATCGCCGTTTGAAATATGTAAACCTCGAAACCGCTTTAGCAGTGGGCGATAAAATTGGCGGGCATTTTGTATCGGGACATATTGATGGTATGGGGAAACTAAGCGATCGCATCCTCGTCGGTAATTCATGGGAACTCAGCTTTGAAGCAATTCCCGAAGTCGCCCGCTACATTGTATTTAAAGGCAGTATTGCGATTAACGGAATTAGTCTTACCGTCTCCTATTGCAATGAATCGGGTACGAATTTTCGTGTTGCTGTCATTCCCCATACCTATGAAAACACTACTTTAAAGGATTTAGATATCGGTAGTTGGGTGCATTTAGAAGGCGATCTACTGGGTAAATATGTCGAAAAATTTCTGAAAGTAGCCAATAATTCCGCTTTACCCCAGCCTAAATCGGTAATTACTCCAGAGTTTTTGCTAGAACATGGATGGGGATAAATATCTCAAAGTGAGTTCGGGATAATTTGAAATGGGCTTTGAGAAAGGGTTTGCGTAGCAAACCCTTTCTCAAAGCCC
>NZ_LIRE01000288.1 GCF_001402795.1 Pseudanabaena sp. 'Roaring Creek' | reverse complement strand
GTTTATGTCCAAGTACACTTGGTGACCGCTATTTATAATGAGGGGGGACATTTTTATCCGCAAGGGCTTTACTCCCTTCCCAGTGAAAAATTAGACGTTGCGGCGCGAAGCGCCGCAACGCTAATTCTTGGTTTTTAATATCTAATTTTATAGCGGGAAGGGAGTAGGCTTTGTGAGGTCTCTTGAATTTTTGCAGATTTGCACAAGCGATTGTTATATCCTAAAACATCTAACGTTAGTAATTGATGATGACGAAAAACTATAAAATCACCCTGCTACCTGGTGACGGAATTGGTCCAGAAATCATGAAGGTGGCGGTTGCCGTATTACAAGCGATCGCTCCTAAATATGATATTACTTTTGCTTTCGAGACGGCTCTGGTCGGTGGGGCAGCGATCGATGCGACGGGGCATCCTCTCCCCGATGCGACTTTGCAACTTTGCCAAAATAGTGATGCCGTACTATTAGCCGCAGTCGGTGGCGAGAAATGGGATACGATGCCATCAAATTTACGCCCCGAACAAGCCTTATTAGGTTTGCGGGGAGGCATGGGCTTATTTGCAAATTTACGACCTGCTCAGATATTGCCGCAATTGATCGATGCTTCAACTTTGAAGCGTGAAGTGGTTGAGGGTGTAGATATTTTGGTCGTCCGCGAGCTCACGGGTGGTATTTACTTTGGTAAGCCAAAGGGCATTGTTGCCGATGAAAATGGCGTGCGGCGTGGATTTAATACCATGGTGTATACGGAGCCTGAAATCGATCGCATTGCGCGGGTAGGCTTTGAAGCAGCTCAAAAGCGTCGTGGCTCGGTTTGCTCCGTTGATAAGTCCAATGTATTGGAAGTGTCCCAGCTATGGCGCGAACGGGTGACTAGTATTGCTGGCGATTATGCAGATGTGAAACTCTCACATATGTATGTGGATAATGCCGCCATGCAGATTATTCGCAATCCCAAACAGTTTGATGTCATTCTCACCAGCAATCTATTTGGCGATATCCTTTCTGATGCCGCAGCCATGTTGACGGGTAGTATTGGGATGTTACCATCGGCAAGCCTTGGTGAAGCAGGGAAACCAGGATTATTTGAACCCGTGCATGGTTCGGCTCCTGATATTGCGGGCAAGGATTTGGCGAATCCTTTGGCGCAGGTATTAAGTGCTGCCATGATGCTGCGCTATGCCTTTAATGAAGGGGAAGCAGCCAATGCGATCGAGTCCGCAGTAAATAAAGTTCTGGATGCAGGCAAGCGGACGGGAGACATCATGGCTGATGGCTGTGAAAGATTGGGATGCATTGCTATGGGAGAAGCTTTGCTAGCCGCAATCTAAAATCAGTAAGTAATACCAAAACTAAAAATGGCGTAGCCATTTTTAGTTTTGGTATTATTTAGCTTTTTGGCGCTAGATTGACCGCGATCGCGTCTTTAATACGCTGAATTACAAATTCCTTATCCAGATAGGAAAGTAAGCTGCCAGCTTTAGGTCCACGCTCCTTATTTAAGAAAGTGTAATAGATAGCAGCAAAAGCACTCTTTTGAGAGACTTCAATCTGTCTAGAGGTGCTGAATAGGAGGGTCTGCAATTCTTCTCCTTCCCAATTAACATCACCTGCCAGATTTACTGCCAGAGTCTCAAGGTACTTTACCTGTTCAGCATTAAGGTGGCTGGCTTTTTCTGGCATGGAGTCAAGATAAAGTACGAGCTTCTCTTCTTCATCGGCATAGTCTTGCAACCATTTCTTGCCAACTCTAATGCGATCGCGGACTACTTCCCAGTCGCGATCGCTGAGGGGATTTGCGCTTCTAGCGGCAATTTCCGCTTCGAGATCAAGGTGGGGAATTTGGAGGAGCGAGATTAAGGTGCTAAAGTCAAAGGCTTGATATCCATCAACCTTTTCTTCCTCATTCAATTGGGAATAGACTAGAGGGACTAGATCCTCTTGAGTCTTTTCATCCTTGACGGTATCGGACTGATATTTATCAATCAAATTGTCGTAGTCGCGGAAGAGTCGCGTCACTGTGTCATAGTTGGGCATGAAGTTAATGACGCTGCGAGGCTGTGTTCGCAACATCAAAAACCTTAGCAATTCTGGTGGTAAAAGATTGGCGATTTCCTTAGCACTGGAACCTACACCCTTAGAGGAACTCATCTTGGTTCCATTTACCAAAATAAATTCGTAGGGTGCATGGGTAGGTGGATTCTTTTTGAGAACTTTGCGGCAAATAGAATTGGCGACATCGCGAGATCCACCTTTTTGGGAATGGTCTTTACCTGCGAGTTCGATCGATACGCCAACAACTTCCCATTTTGCCACCCACTCTACTTTCCAAGGCAACTTCCCATTACCATCAAAGGGAGATATCCAGCCTGTATGACCGCAGCCCTTGACATATTCCATGGCGTTGGGCTGACAGGTATAGAACACCTTGCCATCTTGGTAGTCAGTGACAACTGTGGTGGCAATTTTGCCGCAGTTTTCGCAAATAGTTTGGAAAGGATACCAATTGGATGGGCGATCAGCTTTACTGACTTCCTTGTAGGCTTCGCGCACGAGGTGGGCATTTTGGAGAAACAAGTCGATGTATGGATTCATCCTGCCCGAACGGTAAAGATCGCGCAGGTAATAAATTTCAGGACGCACACCTAGATGCTCAAATACTTCGAGAAATTCGCCCATGAAATATTTAGCATAGTCGGTAGCGCTATCTTCAGGGGAAGGGACATTGCAGAGAGGCTGTCCGAGATAGGGTACAAACCGATCTTGATCTAAATAATGCGGTACGGTGTCAAGGGCATCGTAATCGTCAACGCCATAGGTAAAGGTGACGGGTTTACCTGCGTGTTTGAGGGCGCGATAAATGGCATCGTGAATCACAACCCCGCGCAGTGAGCCGACATGCACGCGCCCAGAGGGGGTTTTGGAATCGTTAACTATAATGCGATCGCCGCTTGCATCTGCTGCAAATTTATCCGCCCAAAACATAGTGGTAATTATCCGAAGGTCTTTCAAAAGTTAAGTTTAGCGTGCGAATGTCCTATTTCAAGTAATTTCACGCCTTGTCTAGTTTAACAGGTATAAACTAAACCATCTTTGAATACCAAAATACCAAAACTAAAAATGGCTACACCATTTTTAGCTTTTCAAACCCTGACTAGGTTTGGTGTTTAATTCACGCAAGTGTTGTCACACTTTTGTGAATTGGTATTAAGTAGCTAAAGCAGAGCATATGGCAAGGCGATCGCCAAAAGCGTCTATTCCCGTATGCATAAAAAAAGACATTCTTTTTTATTGTAACAAAAATTAAAATGTAATAGTTCAATACCAATTCACGAAAGTGTGACAACACTTGCGTGAATTAAACACCAAGCCCAGTAAGGGTTTGAGATTCCCAAAATGGCAACGCCATTTTGGGAATTGGTATAACTTGAGTATGTTGCGATCAAGCGATCAATTGCGGAGATCTCTATGGCTGCAAGCAAAAAAGTCGAAATTCGCTATCTCACATCTATGCAAACCCAAACCAAGAAGATTTTTGAAAGCTTTGCTTTGCAAAGCTTTCAAAAATCTTCTTGGTTTGGGTTTGAGCGCAAAGCGCTTTAAATTGAAATTTGTTATGAATACTGGGCAATTTTCATGATGGCAAGTGAAATCAATGCGCTACAAATTCGTGCTAACTACATTTTATTAATATAAATCTCAAAAATATAGTGACAATCCCTATTTATTGCCTCTAATTACTCTTGTTTTTTACATATAAGCTATGATGATGCGACAATATATGTATCGACTTAGAATCATAGTAATCAATTTCTTGTGCTATCTATTATTGAAATATTGATAATCGCTAAAACTGTGTTTCTTCCAGCAGATTTTACGGTTAATTATGCAAAGATATTTATCTCCCTTTTTCATTCAGTAGATAGCTCTCAAAATTCTTGTTTGCCTATACCCGATCAATCCCCCTTGCCTTCACCCTTATCAAGCAATGAAGTCCAATTCGTACAATATAAAACTCTAGGTAAAGTTAAGGTTGAAAGCTCTTTCATCTTTATCATGAGTAAAGAAGAATTCAACTCTCGCGAAGACTCGATTGCTAACGAGCGCCTGAGAATATACCGTGAAGGAAAAGTTCTTTATGAAAGCAAATCAATTCCTAAAAGTACTTACGCTTATGGGATAAGTTTTTACTTGCACGATATCGATCTAGATGGCGAGCCAGAAGTGATTGTTTTAGGCGATCGAAAGACGTACGTTTATCAATACCAACCTAATTGCGGTGGTTATAGTCTTTTAAATAATAATAATTATGATAATTATGATTACAAGCCTACTAAAAACGAACAATTCTATAAAGCCATCCAAACAACTAGATTTGGCGATTTAACTGCTCGCATCAAATATGATTGGGATTTTATTCTTTATAATGTAACCCTTGAATTAACCCAGCAAGGGAAGACAATATTTGAAGAGATGGTTGCCGCTAGGATAATTGCCAATACAGGGGTAAGGATGAGTATGAGACTGATAGATTTAAATAATGATGAAGATCCTGCTGTCATTATTACACATAACTCAGGTACTAGTGGCTGTTGCAATCATACATTGATTTATTATTTTGATTACCAAAAGAATAAATTTAACCATCTTGCCTATTCACTATCTAGAGAAAATATCGAAATAGAGGATATTGATGGTGATGGGATATGGGAAATTATATCAAAAGATACTGGATTTGAAGAACCTCTTGTTTTTGACCGACCAACTTTAATTCAACATTTTATTCATGGAAAGTTTGTCAATGTAACGAGATGGTTTCCAGAAAAAATTAGGGAAGATAATGAAGGATTTAGCCGTGCTCTGAAGTCTAAAAAAATTTCAACTGGTGAATACTGGAAAAAAGCTAGAAGACGTGAAATTGCTGCTTATTTGGCTAACAAATATATGTTAGGAGAAGAAATAGAAGGCTGGGATACTATCAACAAAGTATATCAAGAAAGCGATCGCAAGGAATTTTTTGACAAACTGGAAGAGTGGCTTAAGAAAAGAGGCTACGATTCGGAATGAACGATTTGTAGTAGCGATCGCTCAAACCTTAAACATAATCCAGATCTAAAGCCTGCGGCGCAGCGTGCGCCGCAGGCTTTAGGGTTTGAGCTACCACCATAATCCAATTAGGGCTAGATTAGCTTCCCTATAGCTTTCAATCTCTGTCGGTTGACCTTGGTACTGACTGGCGAGACGTTCCCTGAGAAATTCCAATTCGATATTATTTTGCGCGATCGCCTTCGCTAGCTTGTCCTTAATTGGTTTGAGAACTAGGCGGATCTGCATCGCCCGAATCGAGTCGGGGGCGCGATCTTCGACAAGGACGTGACTTTGTAATAGATCGATGGATTTGAGATTTTGGTGAGTGGCGATCGCAATGATTTCTTTACTCACTTCATCGACAAATTGCCGATTGACATATTTGAGAACCACAGGCTCTAGGAGAAACATTACTTCGCCCTGCTCCGAGACCTTTTCGATCAGCGAGCGCCAACGCAGGGACTCTAAAGCATCGATCAATTCAGAACCAGAGGCTCGTAAATTCATTTCCGATCGCAACGATGAAAGCGATACTGGACGATGCTTGATGGCTAACCAATACAGCACATCTTTTTCCAACTGTGAGAGCCGTTCAAACTGTTGATAGAGAAGAGTACGCAATACATCCCCAAGGGCTAGCGCCGTTTGTTTGAGAAACTCTGAAACATTCCCATTAAATAATTCTTGAATCGTGCCCGAAACAATCCGTAAGGCAGATGGATTGCCGCGATATTGCTGCACTAGCGCCTCTAGCCCATTTTCCGTTCCCGTAAATCCCCTCGCTCGGAGCAATTCAAAAGCACCTTGTCTCTGCAATCCATTCACTTTGTAATAGCGAATCGGCTGATCTTCCCCTTGATGCATCGAGATTTCCTTAGGCTGTTCGCGTCCGATAAGGATTAAGGAACTTTGATGGCGTTCTGAACCCACCCGCTGTAAGAGCTCCGCATGGTCTTCGCAACCTTGACGATAGGCTCCCACTAGCTCGCCATCCTGTAATGTCGCTTCAAAGTCATCCAGCACAACTAAACAACGTTTCTGACGCAAAACCTCTAAGAGATCGGAGGTACTACAACCAGTATGCTGAGAATGATTGAGAAATTGCAAGAGATCGGCGATTAATTGTGCCGTAGGCTGGGCGCTCCGTAGCGATCGCCAAATAAAACAATCAAACTGCGATTGAATATTCTCAACCAACTTTACAGCTAGGGCTGTCTTACCAATACCACCCATCCCACAAATGGCAAGCAAGTGGCAGCGATCGCGGACGAGCCACTTCTCTAACTTGGCGAGTTCGTCTACTCGTCCGTAAAAGGTCTGAATATTAGGGGCCTCACCCCAATCGGCTAAATTCGCCGCAGGACTATCTTGAGAATTACTGGGACTATGCAAGCGGCGATCGCTCTGACGCTGCGCAGTTTTATAACCCTTAGCTTCCAACCATTCAGGAACCTTTTCCCACCGCAAAGTATTAACTGGCTGATCGGCGATCGCCTCTAGCGATCGATATAGCCCCTTGTTTAATTCCACCCGCAAAGCCCCCGAAGTCCAAGTCAGCTTAAAAGCAAGCTGTCCTGGACGATAACGACAAAGCAACCCCCGTAGACAAGCTTTTTCCACAGGCTTGATCTCTTTGCCACTAGCAGTTTGTAAATCGGCATACAGCCGATTTAAGTCCCAACTTTGTGCCGCTTCTGGGAACAGCCCTTCAATGTGCTCATTGTCAGATAACATGACAGAATATGGCAGCGATCGATCGCATAGATGTGTGTCTTGGCTATCGATTGTTTATCGATTTATCTGAATCGTAACAAAAAAAAGGTAATCCCTAGACATAATGCTTAAAGTGGCGGATAGTTTCCAGCTAAGATCCGTATAAAATCGTAGATATAGTATTTTCAAAGGAGTAACTACTCCCCTAAAACTAATGACTAAACTAAAGAATAAAAACAATCTCAGCTAGTCCCAGCTAGTTTTCATTTTGTCTATAGTAAAATGAAAACCACCAAGTAGCTAGGCACAATTAAATACAAAAAACAAAACCTAAAGCTCATGCTAAACGCCTGCGCTATAGATTTCAACTCTGTTTTTTTAGTTATGTCTGACTACATATATCAATATACGTAAATGTCATTTACAAGTGTAGTTTTAATATGTTAAGTAAGCTGCAACAACTAGGAACAGTCGTTGATGGACGCTATGCCAGCGATACTGAATTAGAGTTCATGGATTCCTATATTTCTTCTTTCGATAGTAGGGTTGAGGCTTATCGTTCGATCAAAGCCTCAGAATTTGAGATTGTCAATTTAGTGTTGGCAAAGCTGCAAACTTCCTATCCTAAATTGCTATTTCCAAAAGGGGAAGATCTTCAAAACAAATGGAAACAGGACACATTAAGGGTACTGCGCCATTCCGCAATGACGGTTTTACTGGACGATCCAGAGCTGTTGCGACAACAGTTTTTATACTGGTTTCAAACGATCATGCAGGCTTTCGGCGCACAGGAAGCCTGTAATATCACCTATCTGGTCATGCAGGACGTGGTTAGGGATCTTTTGCCCAAAGATGTTGCCGCGCTCCTCTGCCCTATTTTGGAGATAAATCGCAATTTACTGGGATCTCAGTTAAAAACTAATTAAAAAATGGTAACAGCATCATCGATCATGTCTTTGATGTTTTTTTCAGTTGTTATACAATAAGTTTGCAAAAATTGAAGCCTGAATGTGAGGAGTGAGAGCTTAACGAGCTCGTTTGTTATGGGGAAAATTAATTTTGGGTCTTGGCAAATACGCCTTCGCCTCCTCGTCTTAACATTCTTAGGGCTAGCGATCGCATTAACGATTAATTTCCCTTTTTGGGTCGCTGCGCAGACTCCTTCTGGTAATACTGCGAGCAACAGCATTGAGCAATCAACGCAGTCCCCGACGCAAATAAACGCACCGCCCCCCATTAGACCTGCTAATGGTAATGAATTACGCGGGATCTGGTTAACTAACGTTGATAGCGATGTTTTGTTGTCCAAACAAAGTCTCCATAAAGCTATCAAAAGATTAAAGCGGCTCAACTTTAATACTCTCTATCCCACGGTTTGGAACGGTGGATACACCCTTTACCCCAGTCAAGTTGCCAAAAATAGTTTTGGAGTAGAAATAGAGCCTTTACCTGAGTTGCAAAGCCGAGATATGCTCGCCGAGGCGATTGAATTTGGACATGAACAGAATTTTGCTGTAATTCCTTGGTTTGAGTATGGCTTAATGACCGAAGAGGGGTCAGAGTTAATACGCCAACATCCTGAATGGGCGACCCGTCGTCGAGATGGCTCTCAGGTTTTTGTGCATGGAGAAAAAGAGCAGCATCGTTTGGTTTGGCTCAATCCTACCCGACCCGAAGTTCAAAAACTCCTGATTGATTTGATTGTGGAAGTAGTTAGTAAGTACGATATAGATGGCATTCAACTGGACGATCATTTTGGAATGCCTGCTGAACTTGGCTATGATGACTACACGATCGCTTTATATAAAAAAGATCATTTCGGCAGGCTACCGCCAGAGGATTTCAAAGATCCTGAATGGATGAGTTGGCGATCGAGATTTTTAACTACTCTAATGCGGAAGATCTCGAAGGCAGTTAGGACGATTAAACCCAACTGTCTCATTTCCCTATCCCCCAACCCTAAAGACTTTTCCTATATTAAATATCTCCAAGATTGGTATAGCTGGATTTATTTAGGCTATGTCGATGAGTTGATCGTGCAGGTATATCGCGATGATATTGACAACTTTAAAAGGGAATTAGAACGTCCAGAATTACAAGAGATTCGCCATAAGATCCCCGTAGCAGTGGGTATTTTAACTGGCTTAAGAATCCAAAATGTCGATATGCGCCAAATCAAAGGGCAGGTAAAGCTAGCGCGTGAACTAACCCTTGATGGTTTCTCCTTCTTCTTTTACGAAACCCTAGGCAATCGCGATGCCTCCTTTGAGACCCTCTTTTTAACCCCTGCCCCCCGTCCAGACTTAAGAAATATTGCGTCTGTTGGCAGCTAAGGCATAGCTCTCAAATCAAGCATTAGTGGTGAGCGGCTTAGCCGCTCACCACTAATGCTTAGGACATAAAGCCCAAAAGATGAGTGGCGGCGCGAAGCGCCGCCACTCATCTTTTGGGCTTTGAGAAAGGGTTTGCGGAGCAAACCCTTTCTCAAAGCTCATTTCAAATTATCCCGAACTCACGTTATTTAAAAAAGTTTGTACTTTCTCTGCGAATAACTGCGGAAACTCCCAATGAATATTATGACCGCAGCCAGCGATAATTTCTAACTGGGCAAGCTTGGTGCTTTGTGTCATTTGTCGAGCGATCTGCACGAACTTAGAATCTAGTTCTCCAACTAGCAGCAGTAACGGGATCTGGTTGGTCGGCAGCTTTTCCCATAATGAGGGTTGCATCCCCGTGCTGAGATTGCGTAGAGATTTGGCGAGTTGTGTAGGCGAGTTACGCAATCGTTGCTCAAGCATCCGCTCAAAATTAGGATGCGATCGCAGATGAGCAAAAATAGGTTGCTGATACCATTTTTCTAGGAATGCTTTAAAATTCTCAGTTTCCAGTTTGGCGGCAAGTTGTCGATCCTTAGATAGGCGATCGCTCCTTTCAGCGATCGCGATCAAGCCTGCGGATGCGGATTCGAGGACAACTCTTAGGAAATATTTTGGGAAATGGAGCGCAAGATATAGAGCTAATCTTCCTCCCATGGAATAACCCACCAAGAAGCCTCGATCTATACGAAGTAAATCCAAAAATTTGATGACAAAATTTGCGGTGGATTGTATTGTGTAGTTGTCATCTCGATCCTTTTGGCGATCGATGACTGCTGTATTACCATGCCCTAACAAATCGATCGCTACACAATAATATCGTTTTGATAAGACTGACATCGTTTGCGTAAATTCAAAGCGATCGCCCATAAATCCATGTAAAAACAAGATTAATGGATTGTGAGAATCCCCTTCTGCATAGTAGCTAAAAAAATAATTATCGATTTGTATTTTTAATTCCATCCTTTAACACCCATTACTTAAACCTCATCACTTAAACTCCATCACTTAAACCCCATCACCAAAACGTCCAAACTAGATTATGAAAGATCAAGAAATTTTGAAAGAAATTGAGGATGCCAAAGCTTTTAAAGCCACATCTCTTTATCTTAGCGACCTGCAAATGACCACTGTTCCTGAAGAGATTGGCAAATTGACCAATTTAGTTTGGCTATACCTCAGCGAGAATGAATTAACATCTCTGCCAGATGCGATCGCCAATTTGCGACAACTAACTTGGCTCTACCTAGAATCCAATCACCTGAGCACAATTCCCAATGCAGTTTTGTATCTCAAAAATCTCACGGTTCTTAATTTAGCTGAAAACCGCATTACGCAACTGCCGACGAATCTAGGGAAATTGTCGCAGCTCGCCAGATTTAGCCTAAATAATAATTGTTTAAAAAGCCTACCTGCGGAGATTGGCTCGCTCAAGTTTTTAACATGGTTAGATGTTAGCGAAAATGAACTTGAAAGCCTACCTTTAGAAATTGCCTATCTAAACAATTTGCTTGAATTGGATTTACGGAAAAATAATTTAACAACTTTACCAAGTGAAATTGGCTGCTTAACAAATCTTACCGATCTTTACCTCGGTCATAATAACTTGACCTGTATTCCCTCTGCGATCGGTAAGCTCGAAAATATTACTGAATTGGATTTATCTCACAATCAGCTTACATCTCTGCCTCCCGAAATCATGAACCTCAAAAAGCTGGAAAGGCTTGATTTAAGGGGTAATGCGATCGATGTATCTTCCCTGAGCGACTTAAAAAACGGCATGATCTTAATCTAATACTAAAACTAAAAATGGCGTAGCCATTTTTAGTTTTTTAAATCACAAAAGTGTGACAACACTTTTGTGATTTGGTATTACAGCTATAAGTGAATATAGCTGTCGCCAAGTGTATTAGGACATAAACCCCAAGAATTGACTGGCGGCGCTTCGCGCCGCCAGTCAATTCTTGGGGTTTGTTTTTTGTTCTAACATTACTGACTATGGCTATACTTAATAAAAAGCAGCGTATTACGCTGCTTTTTATGATTAATTATTAATGATCGCTATATCTGAAAAGAACAAAGAAATACTCGTTTATATCAATGTATTGTCAATAGCTTCCATAAGTCTTTCAGATTGCGATCGATGGTTCCCTAGAATTACTTTTCAATGTTTCGGAATAGTGTTTCAGAATATTTTTAGCCAATATCCTTGACTGGGGCGATCGATATCAATCAGTGATGGATAGATAAATTAACGGTCAAATTAACGATCAAATTAACGGTCAAGAGCAACTATTTAGACATTTGTCTAGACATTTGCTAAGCATTTACAGTTTCACGGACGGGAATTACGGTTACTGACTTAACATCTTTACTCTTATCGCGAGTATCGTTAATACTAACAACCGTGTAGGTTTTGGTGTTGTCGGCTCGAAATACATCACCCACGGCAAGGGGCTTGTTGTAGTTCAATGCACCAATAAAACGTTGGTGAAGATCGGTCATTAAATACTGCATAAACTCCTCGTTCAATTTAGAAAGGCTGAGAAACAATTTACGCCCCATACCCAAAGTGTATGTTGCTACTGCCATCTGTATACCACTGTTTTGCCAATTGGTATATAAAATTTCTTATATTTTTTTGTCACTTAGTCACTTTTTGACAAACACTTAGAGGAGTGCTGCATATTTTGCTGCATATTTTTAAGTAGTGCCCATATCCCAAAATGTAACTTCATCTATGACCTCATCGCCTGCTGAACTTGCGCCTGATTTCGCGTTAAGTGCCTATGATTATGAATTGCCAAGCGATCGCATTGCTCAAGATCCAGTTACACCGAGGGATTCATCGCGACTACTGGTGATTGAGCGCGATCGCAATTTACGACATCAGCACTTTTACGATCTGCCAGATTTTTTGCAGGCAGGGGATTTGCTGGTTTTTAATAACACCAAGGTTATTCCCGCCCGCATGTACGGACAGAAGCTATCAGGGGTTCCTGTGGAGATTTTGTTAATGGAGCCCTTGGGTCACAATCGCTGGTTGGCATTGGTCAAACCAGGTAAGCGATTGCCAGTAGGTAGTACGATCGTTTTTGCCGAGCGGGTCAAAGCGACGGTCGAAGGGATCGAAACCTCGACAAGGGCAAGGGAATTGCAATTTCACATCCCTGAAGATGCTGACCTCGATAGAATTATCGATCAATTAGGTAAGGTTCCTTTGCCTCCCTATGTCACCGATTCCCATGCCGATGCCGAGCGTTATCAAACGATCTATGCTGAGGTGTCTGGAGCGATCGCTGCACCAACGGCGGGTTTACATTTTACGGAGTCCCTATTTCAAACGCTGTCCGATCGCGGTATTGATAAATCCTTTGTGACTTTGCATGTGGGGATTGGCACCTTTCGTCCCGTGGAGACGGAGGACATCACTCAGCATGTGATGCATAACGAGTGGTGCGAAGTGTCAGAGGAAACGATCGCCAAAATCAAGGAAACCAAGGCAAAAGGTGGGCGTGTCATCGGTGTAGGCAGTACGGTGGCGCGATCGCTGGAAAATGCTAATTATCAAGCTTTTCGGGGTAAAACAAATCTCATGATTTATCCAGGCTATGAATGGAAAGTTTTAGATGGCATGATCACTAATTTTCATTTGCCTAAGTCCACGTTATTAATGATGGTGGCTTCTTTTTTGGGAGATTCGGGACGGGAATTTTTAATGTCGGTATACCAAGAAGCGATCGCCAAAGACTATCGTTTTTATTCCTTTGGCGATGCTATGTTAATTCTCCGATAAGCTCAAAAGGATTGGCGCAGTCTTGCGCCAATCCTTTTGACTCTAAAAGATGCGGGGCAATCTTCTCGGTTTTGGTTCTTAGAAACCATTTAAGGATTACTTTCTGCGGTCAAAAGTGCTAAGAGATCCCCCTCAATCCCCCTTAAAAAGGGGGAAGAATTTAATTCTCCCCCCTTTTTAAGGGGGGCTGGGGGGGATCTATCCAATTCTTAAATGGTTTCTTAATTACATCCATCCGAAAAATAGGACTTTAACTTATTGAGGAGCGCTATTAAAGCGCTATAAATACATTGCGTAATTAATTTCAGGGGGAGCGATCGCGACCAAAAACTTTTGGGTAATTCTCAGTAGTAACGATCGTCTCTGGAATGCATAGCGATCCACGCCAAAAATTCGACAGCGATCGTAAAACTGTAAAAAAGCTTCGGCTAGCGATCGGGATAATTTCTCTCTATCTAAAGGCAAAATATTTCCATTTTCTAAATAATCGGCGATCGCCATATTTCGCAATAACAAAATTACTTCCTCAGGTTCTATCGGTTCTATTTTGTGGATTTTGTTAATAGTTGCGGCGCGGGCTGAATATTGGGAATCTTGATTGGTTCTATCAATTAATCTGATTAGGGCACAGCAACGAGCATGGGCATATTGCTGCATTGGTTCGGACGCTAGTTGAGAAGGATTCAGAGAAGGATTTAGGGAAATATTACGCTTTTGCCACAATGGACGATCGCCATTTATCTCAAAAGATGCTGCGTCAAGCCGCCAACTCATCAGAGCATGGAGGCTGTCCTCTAGATATCGCTCGCTTAGACAAATATTTAACAAACCCTGATGGCAGGATTTGATTTTCCATTCTGCAAATATTTGGGGGGCTTGCGAAGAGGTTTCCGCGATCGCCTCAGTGATCGCCTCAGTAACTTTTTTCGCTATTTTTTCTGCGATCGCGATCGCTTCTATCCCTACTTGATGGGAAATTGCCAAGGCGATCGCCAATGTGTAGTGAGCTCCATATTTGGGATAGCAAATCCTCAGGGCAATTTCTCTAGGGTCTAGCAAAATCTTAAATTCAGAATTAATCGCTAAGGCGATCGCCATTTGAATGGGGCGAGATGGCGAAATAAACTTCATGATAATTTAGGTTTAGTTTTTAATTCCCAAAAGTGTGACAATACTATTTTGCATAAGCCCAGAAGATGAGTAGCGGCGCAAAGCGCCGCTACTCATCTTCTGGGTTTTATTATTTCATGCGGGGTAAGCGTAACAAATTTGTTTTTTTAGAAAGCGGACTCAGGAATTGGTTCAGGGCTCGCAATTGTTCGGGGGTTCCCATAGAGATCAGGACATCGCCTTGCAAAATTTCTGTATTGCCGTCGGGACCAGCAATCACATTCCCATCTTCTCGCCGAATTGCTAATACGAGAACTCCTGTCTGCGATCGCAAACTCGCTTGTTTTAGGGAAATACCAATAAAGCTAGGTTCGTCAATGCGATATTCCTCGATATAAAAGGAACGATTTTTGCCCGCAATAATGCCATCCACAAAATCCATCACCTGCGGACGCAGGGCAACTGCTGCCATACGCTTACCACCTGTGATGTAGGGTGAAATCACTTCGTCGGCTCCACCTCGGCGCAGTTTTTGCATGGCTTCTTCCGTACTCGCTCTAGCGATCGCCCGAATTTCTGTATTTAAGGTTTTGGCAGATAAAACCGTATAGAGATTTTCGGCATCGGAGGGCAAGGCAGCTACGATGCACACCGCGCGTTCGATTCCCGCAAAAAGTAGGGTTTGATCAAGGGCGGCATCGCCTTGCACTGCTAAATATCCCGCCTGTTCTGCCTGTGCGATCATGACGGGATCGCTATCAATGACCACAAAGGAAATACTACCCTCGGCAGTAAATTCGGCGGTAACTTGCCTGCCTGTGCGCCCAAAGCCGCAAACTATATAGTGTTTATTTAAGGAGTTCATAAATTTTCGCTGTCGCCTCGCTTGAAAAATATCGTAAATATGACCATTAGCGATCGCTGTTGTAAACTGGGCGGCGATGTAGCTGATGCTCAAAACCCCCATGACGATCAAAATAATTGTGAAGATCCTTCCTTCAAAATGTAGGGGATTGGTCTCTCCATAGCCAATTGTGGCGAGGGTGATGATCGTCATATAGAGGGAATCAAACCAACTCCATCCTTCAAGTAAGCGGTAGCCTAGGGTTCCAATTACGACTAAACCGACTAAGATCAGGGCATTGGTGAGTAAAGTTCTCTGATATTGCAGCAACTCCCGCTGTAAGAAATCTGGTTGTAGCTGATGGTAATTTAGCGAACTTTTAGAAGGCATACATTTTTTAATGTTGTGACCTATAAGCAATAGTTTCCCACGGTTTGAGGCGATCGCCGATGTCAATTACACCCTTCATATATAAATGTTAGCTTTGCTGAGGACATAAAACTCCAAGGATGAGTGGCGGCGCAAAGCGCCGCCACTCATCCTTGGAGTTTTGATTTGTCTAGAGCTATCTCTCACTTTGCTATAGCAATCCTAAAGGAGTTGAGAGAGCGCGTCCCCTAGCGAGTAGGGGAAATAGGTGTAAATATTTACAGTGAGGTCGATCATGAGAGTTTCCAATCGATCGCGTCCCCTAGCGAGTAGGGGAT
>NZ_LIRE01000287.1 GCF_001402795.1 Pseudanabaena sp. 'Roaring Creek' | reverse complement strand
CTCTATTGGGTTTGATTTTTGTCCTAACATTACTGACTATAGCTATAAAATGGAACTTAAGATGTTTGAAGAAGCGATCGCACTATTTAATAGCGGTGATTACTATGCATGCCACGATACCTTAGAAGCAATTTGGAACGATGCTTGGCAAAGCGATCGGGCTTTTTATCAAGGCATTTTACAGATAGCGGTTGGTTTGTATCATCTCAAAGGTCAAAATTGGCATGGAGCCACTATTCTTTTAGGGGAAGGAACTAGTCGCTTGCCCATTTATCTGCCCGATTACCAATCGATTGATGTAGAGAGATTACTAGAAGATAGTTTGCATATACTCCATGAGGTTCAGAGCGCTGGTTCAGAAGGAATAGCGGAGATATGGCAAAGCATAGAACGGGGAGATTTAAGAATTCCTAAACTCTATAGAGTCGGCATTGAGCAACCCATGGGGGATGAGTCTTGAAATACCCATTCATAAAACCCCAAAGATGAGTGACGATACTCTGCGCCGCTACTCATCTTTGAAGTTTCGACTTCGCTCAGCTATCGTCATCGGTTGGCTGAGCGAAGTCGAAGCCTCTTTCAACTCATTTAGGATTGCTGTATATTAAGAAATATTGAATGGGATTAGAGGTAGTTTAAAAATATTTATATTTATTTGGGCAACCAAAACTTGTAAAGATTTATAAGGGGGGATAATGATCTATTTATCTTTAATTATTTTTTAATCATCGATTAAACCCTTACAGCTAAGCTGCTTCTAGTAATTAATTCTCATCACTTTTGAGGCAGGGATCGCGCATCTAGAAACGATCCCCAAAATTTATGCTTATAATCATTGCATATTTAAAGTTGATTTAAAAGTTTTATCCTTGCCTACTTGTCTGAAAATAAAACTGCAAAACCCACAAAAATATTTATAAATACTTCTTTGGAAATACTTTTGTTATACTTGGTTTGATTTTTGACATTAGGAAATATTCATCTTTTTTGTGATGATCCCATCACAAATGCTGAATAATTGATAAATCTAATGTATGTAATTTTACTCTCGTCAAACTAAATTCATTAAGTAAATTCATTTAGAGGCTCGCATAAATTAGTTCTCAAGTTATTGCTCCAGCTAGTTCTCAAGTTATTACTCAAAAATTTATTTCTCAAAATTTCTCAAAAACTTTTAATCAACATCTATATTAAATTCATTTAAATTCATTTATATAAGGATCTACCGAAAATGATTGAGTCCATACGCTGTCCCAACTGTGGTGCGATCGCTGAGCGTCACCATCTTTCCTATCTCGCGCAAATCAAAACCCAATGCGATCGCTGCGACTATCTATTGATAACCTGTACTCGGAGTGGACATGTCCTAGAATCCTATGCTCCAGGGTTACCTTCAGAGCCAAGCTCGATCAAACCCCTAGCAGCGCGCATCACTTCCTTTACCCAAACCCATAGCAATAATTCTCGGAAAGATATTGCTAACTGTAAAATTTAAGCGGCTCTGTGAGGATATTGGGATTTAGATGCTCGCACTAACACAGAAAAGGCTCCCTTAGCGGCGATCGACCAGCGCATCGAAGCTAATGGAGCTAAAATTTTGAAAAAAATCCTATGGCAAAAACTAAGTTCCAAATCACTCCTCAATTGGTTTCGGCTAGTTTTGGAGGCTTTCGGACTTGACATTCACAAAAGCATTCACAAAAGCATTCACAAACTTAATCAGTATAGCTACCCAAAAAAAGTTAAAATTCAAAAGCTTTAGGTCATCGTCTACTAACAAAAGCGTAAATCCATGACTCAAAGCAAAATCGGGATTTGAAGCGTACCCCATCAGAGCGACTACCCCCCAAGCACCGATTACAAATTACCAATAGCTGTTCATTAAGATAATTGAAACATGGCTCCCATCGCCAAACTACTCATTGCCAATCGCGGTGAAATTGCCCTCCGAATTATTCGGACTTGTGAAGAATTAGGAATCCCCACGGTTGCGGTATATTCCGATGTCGATCGCAACTCATTACATGTCCAACTAGCCCACGAAGCTGTCTGTATCGGTGATTCGCCTAGTAGCAAAAGCTATCTGAATATTCCTAATATTATTTCGGCAGCTCTGACCCATAACGCTACCGCAATCCATCCAGGGTATGGTTTCCTCTCAGAAAATGCCCGATTTGCCGAGATTTGTGCCGACCATAATTTAATGTTTGTGGGTCCAAGCCCTAACTCGATTCGCTCGATGGGTGATAAGTCTACTGCCAAGAAGACTATGCAAAAGGCAGGTGTCCCAACCATTCCAGGAAGTGAAGGTTTAATTGAATCAGAAGACCAAGCAATTGAGATTGCCAGTAATATCGGCTATCCCGTAATGATCAAAGCCACCGCAGGCGGCGGCGGTCGGGGAATGCGCTTGGTCACTAATCCTGATGATTTACTGCGTTTGCTAAGGGCTGCTCAAGGGGAAGCCGAGGCTGCCTTTGGTAATAGTGGAGTCTATATCGAGAAGGTAATTGAGGAGCCTCGGCACATTGAGGTGCAAATTTTGGCGGATATGCATGGTCATGTGGTGCATTTGGGTGAGCGAGACTGCTCGATCCAACGCCGCCACCAAAAATTATTAGAGGAAGCGCCTAGTAGTGCCGTCAATCCCAAGTTACGGGAAAGAATGGGTGATGCGGCGGTAAAGGCGGCAAAAGCGATTAACTATCTCGGTGTGGGTACGGTCGAGTTTCTGCTGGATAAATACGGTAAGTTTTATTTCATGGAAATGAATACGCGGATCCAAGTCGAGCATCCTGTCACAGAGATGATCACGGGGATTGATTTGATTGCTGAGCAATTACGAGTTGCCCAAGGCGAAAAATTGCGCTTCCAACAAAAGGAAATTGAGATTCGCGGTCATGCGATCGAATGTCGGATTAATGCTGAAGACCCCGATCATAATTTCCGTCCCAATCCTGGGCGTATTAGCGGCTATCTCCCCCCTGGAGGTCCTGGGGTGCGGATGGATTCCCATGTTTATACCGACTACGTGATTCCGCCCTATTATGATTCTTTGATTGCGAAGTTAATTGTTTGGGGCAGTGATCGCAATGCCGCGATTTTACGCATGAAGCGAGCTTTGCGTGAATGTGCGATTACAGGCGTGCCAACGACAATTCCTTTTCATCAAAAGGTATTAGATGATGAGGAATTCAGATTAGGGCATGTGTACACTAACTATGTGCCATTGCTGCAAGCCAGACTAGCGAAACAAGAATAAAGAAAAGCACCCCATCGGGGTGCTTTTCTTTATTTAGAACTATTAGATCGGTCTCTGCTTGGTATACAAAGTAAGAAACCATTTAAGAATTACTTTCTGCGGTTAAAAACTCTAAGAGATCCCCCCTCAATCCCCCTTAAAAAGGGGGAAGAATTTAATTCTTCCCCCTTTTTAAGGGGGTCTGGGGGGATCTATCCAATTCTTAAATGGTTTCTAAGAGATCGCTAGGACAAACATGCTGAATATAGATATAAGGGATTTAAGAGCTATACGGATAGTTGTAATCGCTGCGTTTGCGCCATTCCATTTCATTATTAACAACTCGATGCAGACATTCCTCGACGATGAATGGCGCGTTACGCCAATTAATATCATCGCGTTGAAGAATCCAGCTTACCTGTTCGAGGGATTCCTCTAATTCAGCTTCAAAGCGAGCTAGGGGCAAAGGTACTTTCTCTAGGTTAGGAGCTTCGACACATACGGCGATCGCTTCTTTAAGTACGGCTACAACCTCCCTGCCGTAAACTTCACGCGCCCTTAGTCTCAGGGATTTATAACCCTTTTCTGAGGTGGCATACATGGGAGGGAGTCGGTTCAATACATAGGCTGTAGCCTCACCGAGATCTACGGTTTCGGCGATCGCAGGATGCAATTTCTGAATTTGATGATAGGCAAGCGACAGAACCAATTTCTCCAATACATTACTGAATTGATAATTCACATCTACCATATATGTCTGGAAATCCCTCGCCTTCTGCTCGTCTTGGCTCGAATTTACAAAGGTTTTGACCTGTCTTCCCTTCCATGAAATTTCAGGATTTTTTGAGCTAATTGCCGTTTCATCGCGCGATTCTCTTCTCCCCGTAATGATGTAGGTATTACTTACGGCACTTTTGAGCTTGACCGTCATCAGAGCATTTTCTAGGGCTGTGGGAATATCTTTCCAAGAGGCATTTTCTGCACCTAAGAGTTGTTGTAGCGCTGCGAGCGATCGGGCGTGACTCGCCACTTCCTGTGATGGTAGCGGTCGAGAATCGCGTAATGCGTCGGGTTTAACGCTCACTAACGCTCTACGCACGGCTGATTCAATTTGCGATCGCATTTCCGTTGCTGCTTTTTTACGCTGTCTTAACCATCCTGCCTTTGATGTGGCATACATCGGTGGCAGACGATTTAGAGCATAGGCAGCTACTTCGCTTAAATTAATTTGATCGCGACGATATTGTGGCAAGTGAGAGATTTGTAAATCAATTTCTGCAATTACTAGTTCTTCAATCGCATTTTTGCAACTTTGCATATCAAGCTGTCCCAAACCCAATATGAAATTTAAGTGTTTCTAAAATCAAGAAATTTAGTTCAAACCTATTTAGTTCAAACCTATATAGTTCAGACTGATTGCAAGTTTTGGGGAATTGCAAAGAAATCAAAATCATTTTGACATTATATAGCAATCCTAAATATAGCAATCCTAAATGAGTTGTGAGAGGCTTTAACTTTTCTCGGTCATCGATATAGTTTGGCTGAAGGAAGTTGAAGCCCATTTTTCTCATTAATAATTTAGGAATGCTATAAGTAAACTGAAACCCTAGAAGAGCGTAGCGCCCGCTTAGCGGGCGCTACGCTCTTCTAGTTTTTTTTAATTATGCTGAACTACTTACTTCGATCGATGCGATAAAGCCATACCATCAAGGCTAGTACCCCAATTTGCAAGGCAAAGCTACCCAAATTCGCTTCTAGTTCTCCCTTCCCAGCAATTAATCTTGCAAAAAAAACAACCGCACCAATAAATCCTGAACCAGCAAGGGCGGCATAAATAAATATACGGAGACCTCGGTAAGGGGATTCGGCTTCGCGCCGTAAACGCTCGTATTGCTGTGGATCTAGTTTTGACATAATTTTGATTGTAAAATTATTTTCAGTATTTTCTATTTTTAGTAAGTACGTGGGCTTAATT
>NZ_LIRE01000286.1 GCF_001402795.1 Pseudanabaena sp. 'Roaring Creek' | reverse complement strand
CTGAGCGAAGTCGAAGCTGTAGTTTTTATTTAAATTATCTATATGTCCATTGCCAACCTTACGTTGCTATGGAAATAAATTTAGAATTGCAAATTTAGAAGGTAAAAGTCGTCCGCACAGATCCGACAGTGATAGTGTCGCTACCTGCCGTTTGCACTGGATTAAAAATAAACAGTAGCCCAGGAGTAATACTGATATTGTCATTTACCCGCATTCGATAGAACAATTCCACATGGGTTGTGCTAGCGGGCTGTCCGCCAAAATCTCCTGAATTTACTCCCGCCAAGCCAATCGCGCTGGGAATATTAAATGCTGGTATCCCGCCTTGGGTAATAGTGCTGCTGGTGATTTTAGGAGGTTGCCCCACATAAATCCCGCCAAGGTTCCCTTCTGCAAACAGGTCAGGGAAATTTAAAAATGCCATCCAATTAAAGGTGTTAACCGACCCGCCTAAACCCGTATCTCTAGTTTCAGAGGTGGTGTAGCCCGCCCAGCCACCGAGAATAATGCTACGGGAAATACGCCATGAGACCGTACTGCCAAAGGCATTAGTTGAAAATTTTCCTGCGATCGGTCCGATGAGGTTATCCCCAACTCCAGTATTTAAGCTGGCATTTGTCGTGTAGGAATTGAGGTAATACAGTGCAATATCGACAGCATCACTGGGGGCAACATTAAACTGTATGCCTGCGGTAAAGGGACCCCCTGTGAGACCATTTTGTGGATCGGATGCTAAGGATGCTGCATACACAGCTTGCAAACTCATGTTATCGCTGATTTGCCAATCAAACCCAATCCCAGCCTGTCCAGGAAAGTTGAGAATTGGATTGCGCTGAGCAAAGGCCGAAATCGGTCCTTGCCCCGCGCTTTCATAGCGATTTGGTCCGCGAAACACGCTAGATGGACTAACCCCTGCTGCACCCACGATTACTGCAAGGCGATCGCCTACTAAAAAGCGATAGGACAAGTCACTCAATTGTAGTGAATTGGATGTATCAAGCTCGTAGCCAAGACGAGTATAGGTATTAGTGAGAAAGTTGTTATTTGCAAAAAGTGTCGAGGCGGTGGAGGCATTTCCTGCTTGTAAACCTGTTAACAAAATGCTGCGATTGTCAAACTGAGTAACTAAACTCAGTTGCAAGTTGTAGCCAAAGGTCAAATTGGTGGCATCGTCGGGGGTATTTTTATTCCCATTTCTAGGAGTTAGGCTACCAGTATTAGCAAACCGACTTTGCAATCCAAAAATTGCTTGACCATATAGTTTAGTAGTAGTCGAAAATTGTTGTGCTTCAAGTTTGGCAGTTTTAGTATCAAGGGCATCAACCCTACCGCGTAAAGTTGCCAACTCTGCGGCAAATTCTTCTTGGAGTTTTTGTAATGTAGCGAGATCCGCTTTACTCACCTTGTCAGAAAGACCAGAGGCAATAATTTCGTTAATCTTGTCGAGGCAGGCATTTACCCCTGCGGCAAATTCATAACGGGTTGTTGCCTTACTGCCACGATAGGCGCGATCTGGGTAGCCTGCGATGCAGCCATAGCGTTCGACTAAAGATTGTAAAGCCGTAAAAGCCCAGTCTGTGCGCTTAACATCGCTCAGTTGCGAGACTGAAGTAACACCCTGTGCAGTGAAATTTTGATTGGCTTGATTGTAGTTTGTAGTTGCTGGGGCTGGCAAAGCCACATCATTAATCGCCTGAATGATTTGAGCATCTTGATTGGGGCTAGGAGATCCTTGCCATGCTGGGGTTTGACTGGTAGAGATAGGAATAATCATGGGATCGCGACTAATCGACCGAACCAATTCAGATTCCTTAGTGGAGACCTCGGCAGTGGAGATCTTGTCTTCTTTGAGCACTTCAGCTTGAGCGTAGTTGCTAGCCATCAATGTAGAGGCGATCGTTGTTGATACGATCGTTGTTGATACGATTGCGGTAAGTCTTACTAAATTGGTCGAGCCATTAGCTCTAGTCTGAAGCATATACATTTACAATCCTCACACGATCGCTTTTAGGTACAAATTTTAGGTACAAAAGTACAGTTCTGACGAAGGACGAATTAAAAATCAATTAGTTCCCAATTAAATTAAAATTTTTTGGCGAATTTCCGCCCACTCCACCTTGAAAATCATCAAAATTGGATTCAGCTATGCCCCGCCTTCCTAAATTAACTTACGATCGCGGCACCTTAATCCTCCATCCACCGCCTAAGGGCAAGGCATGGATCGAATTCGCCACATGGGACGATCGCATTGAGAAATTTCGCATTCCTGCCTATTGCTATCGCGAATTAATTTTGAATTTGCGCTCAGACGAGATTGCGATCGAAGATCTTTCGAGGGGCTATAGCGAACTCAACTTAAACTCACAGAGCTTAAATTCACAGAGCTTAAATTCACAGAGCTTAAATTCTCAGAGCAGAATGAAGCCTTACCCTCATCAAAGTGAGGCTTTAGCAGCGTGGCAACGGATTGGCAAGCAGGGGGTGGTGGTCTTGCCCACCGCCGCAGGTAAGACCTATTTGGCTCAGTTAGCGATGGAATTAACTAATCGCAGCACCTTAATAGTCGTTCCGACCCTTGACTTAATGCATCAGTGGTATGCCCACTTATTAGCGGCTTTTCCCGATGTGGAGATCGGGCTATTGGGAGGCGGAGCGCGCGATCGCACGCCGATTTTAGTCTCCACCTATGACAGCGCAGCAATCCATGCCGAAACTTTAGGCAATCTTTACGGCTTGATCGTATTTGATGAGTGCCATCATTTACCCACGGATTTTAATCGCGTGATTGCCGAATATGCGATCGCCCCCTATCGGCTTGGTTTAACCGCCACTCCCGAACGCAGCGATGGCAAACATAGCGATTTAGAAATGCTAATCGGTGAAGAAGTCTATCGTAAATCTGCCGAAGAGTTAGCAGGAAAAGCCTTAGCCGAACATAAAATCGTCCAGATCAAGGTTTCCCTCTCCGCCCAAGAACGCGATCGCTATACAGCCTTAATCCAAACCCGCAATCAGTTTTTAAAGGAAGCGAAAATCTCTCTTGGCAGCTTGGAGGGGTGGCAGAGATTCATACAGGCAAGTGCGCGATCGCAAGCAGGACGTAGCGCTATGCTCGCTCACCGAGAATCTAAGGAATTATCCTTAGGAACGGAATCAAAATTACTTGTCCTATCGGATTTATTGGCACAACATTTCCCAGAGCGCATTCTGATTTTTACCAATGACAATGCCACGGTCTATAGAATTTCGCAGGAATTATTAATTCCTGCCCTCACCCATCAAACTCCCGTCAAGGAAAGACATGAAATATTAACCTTTTTCCGTGAAGGCAAATATAAAACCCTAGTGGCTTCCCATGTTTTGAATGAGGGTGTTGATGTACCTGAGGCGCGTATTGCCATTCTATTATCGGGCACCGGCTCGGCGCGTGAATACATTCAGAGGTTAGGACGGGTGCTGCGACGGGGCAAGGATGTAAATAAACAGGCGATTCTCTATGAGGTAGTTACTGAAGGCACAAGCGAAGTCCGCACCTCAGAACGTCGTAGAGGTGTTGAGCGATCGCGCCCCGAACAGCAGCAAGACAAGGTCATCAATATGGGCATTAAGTACGAAAGCGACCTCACCCCACAACCGAAGGTTGCCGACAGCCCTCAAAATTACGATATCAAGGATATCAAGGGCAGCATAGAGCTATAGCTAGTGAGAACAAGCCCAAAATAGAGTTGCGGCGCGAAGCGCCGCAACTCTATTTTGGGCTTGTTCTCACTTAATTGAATATATAGCTGTCGCCAAGTGTATTAGGACATAAACCCCAAGAATTGGCTGGCGGCGCTT
>NZ_LIRE01000285.1 GCF_001402795.1 Pseudanabaena sp. 'Roaring Creek' | reverse complement strand
GCAAACCTTTTCTCAAAGCCCAAAAGTAAAAGCCTTGCTAAGCAAGGCTTTTACTTTTGGGCTTTTAAAATTTGCCAGCTTAACCCGAACTGACGTTAATTCACGAAAGTGTTGTCACACTTTCGTGAATTAGTATTAATACCAATTCCCAAAAATGTGGCTACACTTTTGGGAATTGAAAACTAAACCCAGTAAGGGTTTTAAAATCACAAAATGGCTACGCCATTTTGTGATTTGGTATAAACTCTATCGCTGGAGCACCTGCTCGTAAACCGCTTTCATTTGCTGGGCAATTACTTGCCAATCATAATTTTGCCGAACGTAGTCTTGACAAGCTTCACTCTTTGGCATTTGCCTTTGCCCTGACAAGGCTTCAATTATTCCTTGTGCTAATTGACTAGTCGTACTGCCCTCCAAGATGAGATCCGCAGAAAACAACCGTAAAATTTCAGGAATACCACCAATGGGTGTTCCCAATACAGGTGTGCCAGCCGCCATAGACTCGATCGCAATTAGTCCAAAACCTTCTAGCGATACACTGGGAATGATCGATAACTCCGCTGCTCGATAGGCGATCGGCAAGTCGCAATCGGCAACAAATCCCAATAGTTTTACCGAGTCTTCCAGTTGTAATTGCTGAATCTGCGATCGCAGACTCTCAGCGATCGCACCTTTCCCCGCAATCAAAAGTAAAACCTCAGGATACTGCTGACGGACTTGAGCGATCGCAGCAATTAAGTTATCCAAACCCATACGCTGCACCAGTCGGCGCACGCAAAGAATAATCCTTCGATCCTGCGCCCAGCCCAATCGTTCTCTAGCTTGGGCGATCGTTAAATCCACCTTAAATTCGGCGGTATCAATACCACCACCCACAATAAAAATCTTTTCTAACGGCACACCATAGGTCTTATGTAAAATCTGCCGAAATGCCTCTGACAAAACAATAAAACCATCCGCTCGACTATAGACCAATTTCTCGATCGCCCATTTCCCAAAAACCGATAATTTTCCCGCCCCTTCAGCTCTACTCTCCAAAGCCCAAGGTCCATGAAAATGAATCACCAATGGCAGTTTACCTAGGCGATCGAGAATAGGAAAGGTATATAGGGCAAAATGTGACGCAACCAAATCAAATTGGGACTTGCTGATGACCTGTTTAAAGGCTTTTCGGACACCTAGCGATCGCTGTAAAGTTCCACTATTCGTACTAGCAAAAGTTTGTACTAATCCGCTAGAGCTTTGCTCAACGCGATCGGAACCAGCCACTAAACCACTTACCCCAACCCCTACTTGTGGCAGATAGTTCACACATCCGTAATAAACCCGCGCCAATCCACCTGCCTCTTCCAAAAACCAGCTGGTACCTAGCTGTAACGTTTTCATAAAACCTTATTAACTATTGACATCTCTGCATAAAAGCCGAAGATAGCAAATTGCTATCTTCGGCTTCCTTTTAATACTGACAGGTAACTGCGACCCAACTGTATTTTATTGCTACTTAATCAGAACTAAGCAACAGAATCATTAGCCTTCTTATTACGCTTGATAGCCTTACCACCAAAGAAAGCAGCAGCTAAAGCAATACCAGGCACAATGGCAGGAACGGGTACGGGCACTGGAGCAACTTCAAACGCAATTGTCGATGATTGGAAAGTAATCGATGTAATTGCCTTGTCAAGTGAATCGTCAGCAAAAGTTAGAACGGCATTGCTGCTTGGGCTCGTCCAACTGCCATCAGCAGTGAGTCCGAGGTTAGAAGCAAGTAGTGCTCCCGTAATTGTATCGGAAGGCGCATCATTGTAGTTAATGGTTAATGAGTTGCCAGGATCGATCGAACCCCAAAGGAAAGCAAAGGATGAAACTGGAGCAGAGAAGGTATAGGTAGCAGAACCAGAGTTAAGTCCTGGAATAGAAGCACCCGTAGGCTCAGTAGCAGAGTAAGTTCCAACATTACCTAGAGGATTAGCATATTGATTAACAACGCTACCATTTACTAAATTGTAGTTTCCAGACCAACCAGTGCTATTGGCGAAGTTGATTGATGCAGCACCGCTTAAGGCACCTGTCGATACAACAATATCGCCATAACTGAAACTCGCGGCATTAGCAGCACCTGTAGAAAAGGAAACAGCAACTACACCGACAGTTGAAAGAATGGCAGAGGATAAGTATTTCATTACTTTATAGACCTATTTTGTGAATTTTTATAGATGATCTGCAAAAGATCTGGTGAATCTATGCGATTAACAAGATAGAAAGTATGGACTTTAGCACCACCATCACCACTTAGAATCGCTATTTCTAAGCTACTTAACTATCAAAGAAGAATATTGGATAATTGGAGCAACAGTAACTAGTTATATATTTAATTACATATCTAGAAATGTTACCGATTGCAGCTTGAAACTGGATATGCTTGGTAGATCATATTGCCCTATGCTAAGACCTACTTCAGATATAGAGAAGTTACAAACTACCCAATCTAATGATTGAAATCGCCTAGCGACGAAGAATTTGGTTTGGGTTATGCAGCTAACTTCCTACAACCTAGCTGCGATGTATGTATCTTACATGGAAAAACAAAAAGCGCAACGCCTAACTTATGCCTTTTTTTCGTAAAAAAGTTATATATGGGTTATGCATAAGTTATATTTTGTTATTTTTGTTACTTTAAAAGCTCTTGAATATAGAACCCACATGGCTTACACGATCGCATCAAACATATGTGAAGGCATAGCAGAATGCGTCCCTGCCTGCCCCGTAGCTTGTATTGAACAAGGTGAGGGGGCAAATGTTAAGGGGACTATTTGGTTCAGGATTGAGCCTAAACTCTGTATTGACTGTGGGGTTTGCCTACAGGTATGTCCCATACAGGGAGCAATAGTTCCCGAAGAACGTCCCGAGCTAGTAGCTAGGCATAAGTAAACTTAAAAACCAGAAGAGCATACCGCCCGCTGCGCGGGCGGTATGCTCTCTGGTTTTGTTTTTTAATATAGACATACAAAACCAAGAATTCGCGTTGCGGCGCGAAGCGCCGCAACGTCTAATTTTTCACTGGGAACGGAGTAGATGAAGGGGAAAGATTGAAATTTAAGCCTCGAAATGCCACCCATGAGATAAAAAGAGCTACTTTTGCCCATCGTTATGATGACAAAATTGTCGTAAAAAGTCCTATCTTGTTCTAGATGCTAAAGGGGCGTGATAGAATAAGCTCTAGTACTGGTCGACAAGTCTCGACATTTGCAAACACTTGCAAGAAGTAAACGCAAAGATAATTGTGTTTTCCCGATAGTACGCAAGCTCCGAAGAAGTAAACTCGATTATTACCTGTTTGTTATTTTGCAGGTAAGGCTAGAGTCTATAGCAGCTAGAGCATCGCACCTGTGATGTTTTTTGCAGCGATCGGTTACAGTTAAAATCACTGCAAAAGTGGGCAAATGTCCCACTTTTTTGTTTTTAATTTGTCCTTTCAAACTGCTTCGAGAAGATTTCACTCTTTGTGATTTCCCCTTATCAAAGCTCGCATCAAAATCATAAATCAACGCTCAGATCACAATTTTATTTATGAGTCATCCTCTAATTCCGCAAATTTTTCAAACTGCTGAAGAAGTGGCCTCACCCCTTGGGTTAGAGGTGGTCGATGTGGTGCTGCATACCAATAAAAACCCGATCGTGTTGCGGGTCGATATTCGCAATCTCGACCAAGACACAGGATTAGATGACTGTGAAAGAATGAGCCGTGCTCTGGAGGCTGTCCTCGATGAGATCGACTTAATTCCCCATGCCTATGTGTTAGAAATTTCTAGCCCAGGTGCCGAACGGCAGTTACAGGGCGATCGCGAGTTTGTCGCTTTCCGAGGCTTTATGATCAATGTCAGTACGACCGTTCCCCATGATGGTAAACAAAGCTGGAGTGGTCATCTCATGGCAAGAAACGAAACCCATGTAACCATTAGTATCAAAGGTCGAATTGTAAATATTCCCCGCGAACTTGTCGATCGCGTTGAACTAGCAAAAATGGAATAGCTCGACAATCAAGAAAATCGCCATAAGCAATTAATCAGCCAGACTGCGTATATGGGATGTCAAGGGCTTGACGACATCCTAACCTTCACGTTTTGAAATTATTTAGTTTTTATCATAGCGAGCAAAATTTATGTCATTGTTGAATTTACCTGGATTGGGACAGATGGTAGAAGTGATTAGCAAAGAGCGAAATCTTCCCAAACACGCAGTCCAAAATGCTTTACGCGAAGCCTTACTCAAGGGTTACGAGCGCTTTCGTAAAACCTATCGCTCCGATGGTATTAATTTTGAAGAAGAGCATTTTAATAACTTTGATGTAGAACTCGATCTCGAAGGCGAAGGATTTCGAGTTTTAGCGACCAAAACGATCGTTAATGAAGTTAGCGATGCCGATCATGAAATTGGATTGTCAGAGGTGCGGGAAGTTGCACCTGAAGCCCAAGCAGGCGGAACTGTAGTCGTCGATGTCACTCCAGAACAAGGCGATTTTGGTCGGATGGCGGCAATCCAGACCAAGCAAGTATTAGCACAAAAGCTCAGAGATCAGCAACGCAAAATCATTCAAGAAGAGTTTCAAGATGTCGAGGGGACCGTTCTCCAAGGGCGCGTACTTCGTTTTGAAACGACCTCGGTTATTGTTGCGGTCAGTAGTGGATTTGGTCAACCTGAGGTCGAAGCTGAACTTCCCAAGCGTGAGCAACTAGCGGGCGAAAGACCCTATCGTCCGAACATGACCCTCAAGGTTTATCTAAAGAAAGTATTTGAGGGATCGCGTCGAGGTCCCCAACTATTAGTATCGCGAGCAGATGCTGGTCTGGTTGTATACCTATTTGCCAATGAAGTGCCTGAGATCGAGGAAGAAATCGTGCGGATTGTGGCAGTGGCGAGAGAAGCCAATCCGCCATCACCTGCGGTAGGTCCTCGGACAAAAATTGCTGTAGATACCCTTGAACGGGATGTCGATCCTGTGGGGGCTTGTATTGGCGCACGCGGAGCCAGAATTCAGGCTGTCGTATCCGAATTGCGCGGTGAAAAGATTGATGTAATCCGCTGGTCACCCGACCCTTCAACTTATATTGCCAATTCGCTAAGCCCTGCCCGAATTCAGGAAGTACGGTTGATTAACGCCGATGAGAGAATTGCCCATGTGCTAGTGCCTGAGGATCAGTTGAGTTTGGCGATCGGTAAAGAAGGACAAAATGTTCGCTTGGCTGCTCGTCTCACTGGTTGGAAAATCGATATTAAAAATTTGGCGAAGTACGATTACAACGAAGAAGATCGCAAGATGGAAGCCGCCTCCACAAGGGCTGGAGAAAATCGGGTTGTCTTGCATAGTTTTGACCAAGATGAGGACGACGAGAATAACTAGGCATGTCAATGAAAATAAGGTAAGGATGGGCGGCGCAAAGCACCGCCCATCCTTACCTATTTAGCGCTACCACATAAGGATAAGGAGTAAATTAGTTTGGCTCTGAAGCTGCACCGACGTTGTGTTAGTTGTCAATGCATCGCTTTGCGCGATAATTTCTGGCGCGTCGTACGTGTACCGATCGCTCCTGAGCAAAACGATCAAGATGATCGCAATGATCGGGAAAATGTACATCAACATTTTCAGATCCAGCTCGATCAAGGCATGGGACGCTCAGCATACCTATGCCAAAAGATCGATTGTTTACAAATAGCTCAGAAGAAAAATCGTTTGGGGCGATCGCTCCGTACCCATATTCCGCCTGAGATTTTTGATATTCTCAAGTCACGACTTGAGTTAATTAATAAAAATCATCAAACGCAATGAGTAAGCAAACCATTTTGGTCACAGGTGGGGCAGGCTATATCGGTTCCCATGCCGTAAAAGCTTTACAACTGTCTGGCTATCAGGTGTTGATTTTAGATAGTCTTGTTTACGGGCATCAGGATATTGCCGCAACGCTCGGTGCTGAATTAATTATTGGAGATACAAACGATCGCCCATTACTGGATCGCCTATTTAGCGATCGCCAAATTAGCGCTGTCATGCATTTTGCCGCCTATGCCTATGTGGGCGAATCTGTCAGCCAACCAGATAAATACTATCGCAACAATGTGGTTGGCACTTTATCCCTGTTGGAGGCAATGGTTGCAGCAAATGTCAAAAACTTTGTTTTTTCTTCCACCTGTGCCAGTTATGGCGTACCCCAGCAAATACCAATTACTGAAGATCATCCCCAAGCGCCGATTAATCCCTATGGGGCTACCAAACTGATGGTCGAGCGTATTTTGCAAGATTTCGATGTTGCTTATGGTCTTAAGTCGGTAATTTTTCGCTATTTCAATGCCGCAGGAGCCGATCCCATGGGAGAAATCGGTGAGGATCACGATCCTGAGACCCATTTAATTCCCCTAGTTTTACAAACAGCTATGGGTAAACGCGATGCCATTACAGTCTATGGATCCGACTATCCAACCGCCGATGGAACTTGCATTCGCGACTATATTCATGTTACCGATCTTGCCGATGCCCATGTATTAGGATTGCAATATTTACTCGATGGCAACAGGAGTGAAATCTTTAATCTCGGTAATGGTAATGGCTTTTCTGTTAAAGAGGTCATCGATGCGGCAAAGCAAATCACGGACAAGCCGATCGCCGTGGTAATGGGCGATCGCCGTGCAGGCGATCCACCTGCGTTAGTGGGCAGCAGTGAGAAGGCTAGAAAAATTTTAAACTGGCAGCCTAAATACGCCGATCTAAATCTGATTTTGCGCCATGCATGGCAATGGCACCAAAAGCGTCATTGCTAAGCAAAAGGGGCGCAAATCGCCCCTTTTGCTTAAATGGTCGGCAATGAAAAATGCTATAGAAGTCGGTCTATTTTTTGTGCTAATTCAAAATCAAGGGCACTAATCCCATCGGCATCATGGGTAGTCAGGTCGATCGTTACTTTGTTATATACATTAAAAAGTTCGGGATGATGTCCCATCTTGTCAGCAACGATCGCAACTTTACTAATAAAGCCAAAGGCTTCTACAAAATCACGAAACTTAAAGTTTTTTTGCAACTTGCCATTAACCACAGCCCAACCCGCTAGTTGAGCGATCGCTGACGAAATCTCGACTTCAGATAACTTGTTAATTGCCATAGTTAATTGCCATAGTTAATCGCCATCAATTTAGTGAATTACAGATCTAGGGCAACGTATGAGATGAGTGGCGGCGCGAAGCGCCGCCACTCATCTCATACGTTGTTATTTCTAAATGAGTTAAGAGAGGCTTCGGCTACGCTCAGCCAGCTTCGGCTACGCTCAGCCAACATATACCGATGGCTGAGTGTAGCCGAAGCCCTATTTTTCTCCTAAACGATTTAGCGCTATATCTTGTTGGAGTTTAGCTGCTTAGTTTAGTTTATTAGTTTTTAATGGGTTGATCACGATACCACCAAGAGAGAATCTGCACCCAATTCCAGCCATTTTCAGCCATCTGTTGCGTCATTTCTTGATCGAGGTGTTGCCCGTCAGAGACAGGCATATACCCACCACCCCAACTAATCCAGTTGCGGGGAAGGCGGGCGCGGTAATAACCCTTAAATCCTGGACGAAGCATATAGCCCGCCGTGGAAGCAACTGCCTGATCGCTACGACTGTGAATTAGGGCGATCGCTTGACCTGTTTGGGGGTCGAAACGATAGAAGCCTTTATATACTTGATCGCGGGTATCGCTGACTAGATCGTAGGGAGCCTCGCCCCATTTGCGCTGCCTTTGGGTATTAACGGCATAACTACGAGCAGCCACTGCTTGCGCCATTAATGCGTCCATATGCCAACTGGCAGGCATTTCACTGGGAACCACGCTACGAAGATATTCCTCAAGGGAGAGTACGTTAACAGCGATCGCCTTATTATTCCACGCGCGAAGTTCAATTTCACCTGGATAAAGATTACTGCCAACCTGCACCAATCCGTTATTGCTAGGGGTAATGCGATATGCCGAGGTAAGCGGTAACGTATACCATTTACCAGGATCGAGACGACGGCTCGCTTGTCCTGAAGTTTGTAGAGTTGCTGGTTGGGTCACAGCTACAGACATTTTAGAGCCATTTTCCTCTCTGACTAAAACCCTCAATAAGTTTGCGGCAGCAGCTTGTGAAACTCCTGCAACAATTACCAACATCAAGGACAAAATCAGCGTGTACATCCCTTTGGAGAAGTGTTTCATCATTTAGTTAGTCACTCACACCTGTAATCAAAGAATGTAAAATTGTTTATATGAGTTGGGCATTCAATATTAAGGCTTTTTAAGATTAGCCCCGAATAACCAGATAGTTTAGCAAAACAACTTGATTTTGATAAACATTATTTCCGCATACTTATACCAGTTTTTGCATGAAATTATCGAAATTAATGTATTAATTTTTTGCATTAATTTTTTGCTAAGCACCTCAGCACAATTAAAATCCAGACCTAAAATCTGCGACGCACGCTGCGCGTGCGCCGCAGATTTTAGGTTTTTTAGATTTAATATAATTTTTTGCAACCATCGCCCAACCCAAGAATACTAGAGAATACTAGAAGCCACACTTTGTACCGTAACGTTCTTTGGTACATAATGGTAATAAGGGAGAGCAAGCGAGTGGTTGCGAAATCTGACTCAAAAGTCATTGCAAAATGTTTTTGAGTATGGGTTTTGAGGAAAGTCCGGGCTTCCATGAAGATCAGGCTGCTGGATAATGCCCAGTGCGAGCGATCGTGAGGATAGTGCCACAGAAAGATACCGCCAGTTGAGAGATCAACTGGTAAGGGTGCAAAGGTGCGTTAAGAGCGTACCAGCAGAGTCGTGAGGCTCTGGCTCGGTAAACCCCAGTTGGAAGCAAGGCGAGAGGATATAGGTGTTGCGATCTTCAATCGATCCTATGTCCGTTACTTAATGTGATTATTTGGCGAAAGCTAGGCGATCGCGATTGAGTGTGTGCCGCATGAGGTGTTTGGTAACAAACATCCCAGATAGATAACCGCTAGGGTAGTTGATAAAACTCCCGAAACAGAACCCGGCTTATGTCTTACTCTCCCTATTCAATCCCTGTTCAAATTAATGATGAATTAAGTAGTTAGGCGCAATTAAATATAAAAAAATCTGTAGCGTGCCCTACAGGTTTTGATTCTGGGTTTTAATTATACCCAGCTACTTATTGAAGATAAATTATCAATATCAAAAGGTCAGGGGCTATGGTATTTGCCTCGTCCTCTAGATCGCAGATCCTAACCACAGCTATGTCCATGATCTTTCATAAAGCTATTCGGTTCGAGTTACGCTCAAACTCCTACCTCAAAATGATGCTGAGATGTTTTTTGCCCCATACCCCGAACCAATCTTGAACCAATCTTGAGCCAATATTAGGCAGTTGCTTAAGTAGTCGCTTAATTATTTACTCATGGTCAGAATGTTTGATTTCTAAAGCCTTGCGGCAATAGACCTCAAAATAGTGACGAAATTTTGCGTTTATTGATTGAAATTAACCTTGAAAATCTGGTACATCTAGAAGTCTGAATGAGATCGCCAGATCCCCTAAATTATAAATTTAAGCTGCATTTGTTCTTACGAATCTTTTTAACTAGAGTAATCAAACTATGGGAATTGCTCCCAACCACTCATCTCTGCTCCCTAAAACGACCCATCGCATTTCCCGAAAGTGGTCTGGTAGAGCGGTTATAGGCATTACCTTTGTTTGCCTGATTTCCTCCCTCAGCATTCGTTTTTATTCTGAGCCGAGGTTGGACATTGGCACTTTTGTCGATCAAGATTTGCGATCGCCTAAAAGTATCGAAGCCACTGACATCGAAGCAACTAGACAGGCAAAGGAAATAGCCAAACAGCAAGTAATTCCTGTCTATCGGAGCAATCCTGAGTCGGATGCTAATGCTGTTAAGCATCTTGAAGAACTCTTGCAGGTGGGGGACAACTTACGCATATCATCGGGGAATTTACCCTATGTGGATCGCCAAATTCTTAGCGATGACGTACAACGATATCTCAGAAGGATTTCTGAGCCTGAGTGGGTACAGTTACAAGATAAAGCCAATAAACTTGCTACTAACGTTAGCAATCAAGTCTCGACATCAAGTGCGATCACAAGTGCGATCAACAGAGATAAAGAGTCACCTTCTGTAGCCTTAGCCGAGCTAACAACCTATAAGCTCAATGCCCTCCCTCAAGACTACCAAAAGCTCCTCAATAAGATAACTGAGGTTCGTAGAGCCTATGCGATGACTCAGGATAAGGCAGCAAAAGGACCAGAAATGTTTCGCGATCGCCTCTTAGAAATGTCCAATGAGGAATGGGAAAACTGCAAGAAACTAACGCGACAAGCCTTGCTTGATGTCCAGTCCTCAGGCATTGTCTCGGGGTTACCAGACGATATGCTGTTAAAACGCCTTACCAATCTGAGCAATCTGCCCATCAATGAAGATCATCGCATGATGGCGATCGCCCTAGTTCGTTCCACGATTAAGCCAAATCTAACCATTGACTATGTTGGTACAACCGAAAGAGCGATCAAAGCCTCAGAGTCTGTCCAAACCCAGCGAGTGGCACTGCAAGTTGGGGACTTGATCGTTAAAGGCGGCGAAAAAATTACGGAGCGACAGTTTGTCATTTTAGACGAACTCAAAATGACCCAAAGACAGGTCAATATTAAAAGGTTAATTTTACTGACCTTAAGTACAGCACTTGCTTTTGGCATCTTTGGCTATGCTAACCAGCGATGGCAATATCTACTAAAGGTCAAACTCCATGTCAAAGATCTGTTAGCGCTAGGCATGGTTTGTACGGGTAGCACCCTTGCCACCGTCATTATGGCTCCCAATATGCTCGTATTTGTGCCCTTAGCAGGTATGGGCTTAATTATTGGCAGCTTTTATAGTTCGCGATTAGCGCTCCTAATTACTTTGCTGGTATCAGGTTTATTAACGATCGCCATCAGTGCCAATCTGTTATCCCTCGCGCCTGTATTAGTCGGCGCAATTGTTGCAGCAGCAATCACAAATCGACCTTTAACGCGATCTCACCTTGCGGCAACGGGGCTCTTAGTAGGATTTTTGCAGGCATCAGTATATATAGCGATCGCGATTATCGCAGGATCGACTCCCCCCGTACTGATGGCGATTACTGCACTTCAGTACGCATCGGGAGGCATCATTGCCGCGATCGTTGCCCTCGGCGCAATTCCCTACCTTGAGCATATTGCCTATGCCTTAACCCCCTTCCGTCTAGCGGAGCTAGCCAACCTAGATCGCCCCCTGCTTCGCCTCTTGGTAACTGAAACCCCAGGCACTTTCCAACATACATTATTTGTTGCCAATCTCGCCGAAGCTGCCGCCCGCGAACTGGGTGCGGATACCACTTTAGTCAGAACGGGTACGCTCTATCACGATATCGGTAAGACCCTGCGCCCAGAATATTTTATTGAAAATCAAATGGGACAACCCAATCCCCATGACCTTCTTAACGATCCTTGGGAAAGCGCCCAAATTGTGAAAGAGCATGTTTCAGGCGGCATAAGACTCGCTCAAAAATATCACCTTCCCGAAATGCTGCAAGCCTTTATCCCCGAACATCAGGGAACGATCGCAATTACCTACTTTTATTGCCAAGCCCAAAAGCGATCTGATCGAGTCTATGAGTCAGATTTTCGTTATGTTGGTCCCATTCCCCAATCTCGCGAAACGGGAATCGTCATGCTGGCTGATGCCTGTGAAGCGGCTTTGCGATCGCTTGGGACTGACACCACACTCGAAGCCGCAAAGAGCCTGCTTATGAGAATCTTTGAAACCCGATGGAATGATGGTCAACTCAAAGACTGCTCCTTAACTTGGGAAGATTTAGACCGCATTGCTCCCGTATTTATTAAGGTCTGGCAAGAGCGCAATCATGGCAGGATTAAATATCCCAACCTAGCGAACAAACTCGATCCGTCGGGTTCTGCCTTGCCCGATCATCTTTGCAAAAAGGATATAGAAACATCGGCAAGTCAAACTGCGGTTCCCAAGAAGATATCCTTAAAAAATTAACCATCTAGCTATCTCTTATATAGCAGTAGCCAGTTATGTTAGGACAAAAACAAAACCCAGAAGAGTGTTGCGGCGCTTCGCGCCGCAACACTCTTCTGGGTTTTATGTCTTAACTTATTTGGCTATAGCTATA
>NZ_LIRE01000284.1 GCF_001402795.1 Pseudanabaena sp. 'Roaring Creek' | reverse complement strand
GGACTTAAAATCCGTTGACCGTAAGGTCGTAAGGGTTCAAGTCCCTTCACCCCCATTTACTTTTACCCTCTCTGACTTGTTTCTGACATTTTCTAACTTCTTTTGAATGGGGTTAGAAAGGGTTAGAAGAGGTTGGAGGGGGTTTTAGTTTTAAGCCAACTTTAAGCCAACCTATTTTGGGGGCTTGGGGCGATCGCTTCTTTGCATGAGTAGGTCGTATGCTTTCTGGTGATGAGCAGTGCTAATCCAAGCATGATACAAGTCTGTATGAACTTGTACGGAATGTCCCATTTGTTGTGCTGCAAGACATACATCAAGCCCAAATTCTAAAGTTCTTATTGCCCAGCAATGGCGCAAATCGTATAGGTGAAAGGGTAAGCCAATACGTTTGAAGTATCTACCTGCTTTTGCTCCGAATTCAGTATTATTTTTTGCGGTGATTTGAGGAATTTTTAACTCTTTCAGGTTGAATTTATTGCACCATTCAGGGTAACAAGCCCAAATTCGCCGTGTGTCTGTTTTTCCATCTTCGATGGTGGCAATTGGATATAAATCGAAGTTTACATAAAATAGTTCATGAGGTCGTAAGCCATAGGTAGCAAGCATTCCGTAATACCATTGCCATGAAGGATCGGGGATTTGCTCGAACCAATTCTGAATTATGGAATCATCTGGCAAATCACGGAACTTTGCACGACGTGGATTGTAGTTTCCTGCGTATCGTTTGAGGTCTATGGGCAGCTCGGCAAATTTGGCAAATGCTGTCAGCACCATGCAGAATCTTTTTCTTTGTCGTGAGTCTGGTTCAGTTTGGGCGATCGCATTCATGATCACCTCACTGGTCAGTTCGCTATCTTGGGGCAATCGCTTCAAAACTGCGAAATAATCTTTTTCCCATGTAGTCTCACTTTTGGGGTTTCTTTGCCGTCGAGTAAAGTAATCGCTTTCAAAGTCTGCCAATAGTGATTCCACGGTGGTGACATTGGGAGAAATTGTTACATAGGGATGCCAATCGAATTCCTTGCAGGCAAGTAACGCGCCAACTTTTCGGGCTTCCGCTTCCGCGTAGGAAATCCCTGCACCATTGGCATTGATGCCTAAGCTGATGCGCTGTTGGTGTGCATCTTTCCTATTGCTATTGGGCTTTGGCGGTAAAGTTGCCTGCAAGTACAATTTGCCACCCCTTGCTTGGATGCTCACACCAACTTTTGCGGCTTTAAGTCGCCCATTTGCCTGTGCTAGTTTGCGTTCTGATTCGTTCATCGTTTTTCGGCAGGTGTGGAGAAATAGGCAATGCAGTTTTGAATGTTGAGGCGGTAATTTGCCCTTGTGCTATTGGGTTTGCGAATATCGATCCAATGTTCACCAGCTTTAAGGCATCCAAGGGCGATCAAGTCTCGTAAGTGGTCTGCACCAACGTTGATTTGTTCGGCAAATTTGGCAAGTTCAAGCCATTGGTGATTGGGGTTAACTGGCTTTTTTCTGGTCATAGTTGGGAATTGGTAAGGATTCTAGTTTTTCGACAAGGTTTTTCATGTGCGCTTCGCTGAGGAAGTGGCGATTGGGGACACCGCAGCGCTCTAGGTAAGCGAGAATTCGGGGGTGTTTCCAGTCAAAGCCGTGCATTTCCATGAGGATGTCACGTCTGGAAATCAGGGCTGATAAGTCTTTGCCAAGGATTTCCCGCTTGGGTTCTTGCACAGCCTGATTTTTGAGAATCGGTCTTGTGCTAGCCACGGTCTCGCCTCATCCATGCGGGTAAAAGTTTGCGGGCTTCTTCCATCGCTTTCTTGCTTTTTTCAAAATCAATCTCGACCTTTTCGGGCAGACCGATGGCGGTTTGATTACGCGATCGCTCCCATGCGTCCCATTTGGCTTGCCATTCTTCAGGGTTTCTGGCTAGGCAAGTATTTGCCCAAATCTCTGGGGAATTGATTTTCGGGTCTTGCTTTGCCTCGTAAATCACGAAATCGCGCAAAGTTTTAAAAAATTTTTCGGGCGGCGGCCCGGCGTAATTTCGATCCACTCCACTGTTTGCGCTTTCTGGTGTTGTCTCGTTTGGAATTTCTGTTGGTTCAGAAGTGGTTTTTAAATTCTCTTGAACGATCTTCAAAGCTTGTTCTACGCTTTCCACATTTTTCTCGTTTTCTGGATTTTCTTGATCGAAATTTTCAAAGCTCTCCTCTCGCAAATTTTCGCGCGTGCAGTTTGAGAGAGTTTGAATAGTTTGAATAGTTTGAGAGCTTCCAGAATCCGCACTAGGTAAAGATTCTGGAAGCTGTCGGCGATCTCTGGACTCACCTTGGCGATCTCTGGACTCACCTTGGCGATCTCTGGACTCACCTTGGCGATCTCTGGACTCACCTTGGCGAGTCTGTAGATCGCTAGATTTATCATTACTTTTAGGCGCAAAAACTCTAAGCTTAAATTTGCTTACCTGAATTAAATCTAATTTACTGAGTTCATGAAGGGCAGATTGAACAGTTCTGCGATGTAACCCTAAATGTTCGGAAATTACGGCAGTATCCACCTCAATATGTGAGTCGCTAAAAGGATTGAGGGTGGATAAAAATAGATAAACTCTAAACTGTGCATCTTTGAGGGTGTGGTGCAGGTATAGAAACTGCTCGTTGGTTAGTCTTAAGTGCTTCGTCATGGTTCAATCTCTCCTGTTAGTTCTGTGACTGCTACATAGCAGTCATCACAAAATTCAAAATATTGATCGTCTGCGCCAAAGCACCAAGGGGCTGAGCGATTGCACATTTCGCAGGTGTAAAGTTTTGGATAGTGTTCACCTGAATCTTTTTCAGGGGGATCGTCCAAGTGCCAGAGCATCTCTTCCCAAGGCGGCGCGAAGCATTGGCGGCAGTGGCAAGGGATGAATGATGGAAGGTTTGAGAAAAAACCTGTTTTTTCAAGCTGTGTGCGGATTTCTAAGTTATTTGACATAGTTCCGCTTCCTCAACTCTTCGGCAAGTTCTTCGGCTGTCCACATGGAATTGTCAAAAATCAGCTTCACAACCTTGTTCTCTAGGTCAAGAGTTTTTGCAATGTCTGGTTTGCTCCAGCCGCTGCGCTTCATGAGTCTTGCCTGTACAATCTTTTCTTTGAGAGATAGTTCTTGATAGGTTTTCATGGTATTTATGGGTTAGGTAGGGTTTTGTACAAAAAGCGATCGCCACTCGACTGAGTGCGATCGCTTTTTTATTGGTTAAAAATCATCATCAAATGGAAGTGGAATCGGATCGGCTTTGGCGATTCGGGTTTGCAAAATTTCGAGAACACCGATCGCATTGCGGATGTTCTCTTTTTTTTGCCAATGGGCTGTCTCTGATTTGGTGATCACAGTGAGGATAAGCTTTGATGCTTCAATCCCTTGGATAGCTATTGTTTTTAGCTTTGTGAATCTCTCTTCATGCTCTTTTTTGTCCTGCTCATTAATCCTCATAAGGCGAGAAATTTCGCACTCAAGGTCTTTATGCAGATTGGCAAATTTTGCGATATCAGCGATCGCTAGTTCTTTTGTCTCTTCTGTCATGGCTGGACTCTTTCTAAGGTTTTGATGGTGCATGGATAGAGGGGTAAGCCATGAGGAAATTTGACCATTGCAAATGTGATACCTGCAATTTCTTCAAACCGAATCAGCTTGCCTGTTTTGCCTACATAGGATGTAGAGCTACGGACTGTGCAGCCTTCGACTAAGTTATGTCTGTCTGGATGCTCTCGGACGATTCCAAAGCTTTGCTTTTCGGCTTCTGATTCGGGTTCTATGGCTAGCTCTTTGAGGGATTGAAGTGAGGCGATCGCTTCTTCAACTTTTGGATCGATTCCTAGAATTGGTCTAGGTAGTTCACCACTGGGATTGGTGAGAGGTAGTGAAAAAATATCGAGCTGCATGGCATTACCTCAAACATTTAGTTCAACCTTGAGCATCTGGGCTAAGTTCTCAATGGTTTGAATGCTCTCTTTCATGGAGAGAGCTTTTAGCCATTGGGTTGTAGTAGCACTGAACTGATCGGGAAAGCCGTCAAGCTTTTCTGAGAGATCGTCGGCAAGTTCATACATGAGCATGGCTTTGCTGACTGGGGATAAACCACAAATTTCATTGGCTACATCTGTGGGGAATACTTGGCTTAGTTGGTTTCTTCCTTGGATTGACATTGGTTTTGAAAAAGTCAAAGAATTGAATTTCAACGGGGTTAGGCAGCTTTGGCGCTGGTTTCTTTTTGGTAGAGGTATGCGAGTCGCTCGGTAATCCATCGGATTAGGTTGATTAGTTCATCGGCTTTGAGGCTAACAATCCATTCGTCAAAAGCTTTTGTAGTTCCTGATGCCTGAAAGTCGTCTTGTTCATCCACCAATACGCTTTCTAAGTAATAGGTAATCTCGTGATTGATAGTCGCCAAACTGAGGAGACCGAACGATGTCATCTCAGTCTCGAATTGTTCGGGGGTGGGGAGGTAGTAGTTTGCGGGGTTAGGGAACATAGGTTTATTTGGGTGATTGGTGAGTTGGTGATTGGGTTAGTCGATCGCTTTCACGACGCGAATTTCAATTTCGGCAGGATGACTAGCTGGTCCGATGGCGAAGTGTGTGCCATCTACCCAGATAGAGATGATTTCGCCATCTTTCAAATGAGGGGCGACTTGTTGTCTTAATTTGGCTAAGCGTTGAAGGGCTTGTTCCTGCTGCTTTTGGGCATATTGCCAAGCTGCATAGGCGTTTTCTGTTTCAAGCCTCATCATGTTGCGTTCTTGCTGTGCTGAAAGCAGGGCTAGGAATAGTTCTCTGTCCATAGGTTTATTTGGGTGATTGGTGATTGGTGATTGGGTGTGATTACATCTCTATTGGTGAGTGTTGGATTTGCACTAGATAGCCTTTTTGGGTTAGGCAATGGGTCTCTAGGGCTAGCGCTCTCCTGAATTTGCGTTTGTTCGGTTCGGTAAAGTGACCTGTGGCTTTTAGGTCACTGGTCACATAGGTGTATCGGTTTGCTGATACCAAGATTGTTGCTGTATGATTTGTCGTGTGAGCAAAGTTCTCAAGTGCTGTCTTGTATAGGCTTTGCATTTTTACCTCCTTGGTAATTAAAAAAAGAAGAGGCAATCGCTTAGCTCCTAACTAGCGATCGCCTCTTCTTTTTTGGTGAATTGTTTGTCTAGGTATGACAAGAAATGTGGATTACCCAAGCAATGGCGAAGCGCCTCGTCAACAATGACATTAGGGCGTTTACGGTGCTTTGCCGCTAGTTGTCTCAACTGAAGATCGAGATCTTCTTCAATGCGTGCTTGTAGTGCAACTTTGTTTGACATGAGTAAATGCAAAACTAAATTTACACTTTCAATAATTACATGAGTAAGTTCAATAACGCAAGCATTGATTCAATGAATTAATGTAATCTTGAATGTAAGCATTTATGTATGACGCTATGACACTAGAAGAGCGTGAGAAACTAGCAGAGTTAATAAAGCAAAAACGAGGCTCCATGAGTAAGTCTGCTTTTGCTAGACTCCTTGGGGTGACTCATACCGCAGTAACTGGCTGGGAAAACTGCCTTTCTGAACCTGATCACCACAACCTAGTAGCAATTTCGAGGGTATTGGGGATGAGTCTAGATAATTTACATGATTGCCTGAAAGGAAATAAAGCCTCAGCGTCAGAGTTTGACAGTCTGGTAAGCAAAATCAAATCAATGAGTATGAGCTTGAATCAAATAGCTGTCATAGATCACGTTGTCTCTGAAAAACTACTAGCGATCGCGGAGAGTACAGGAAGATAATGCCTTATAGAGAAGCTTTCGACGAGACAGTTAAGCTCTTTGATTTAAGAGCATCAGATATTGCTGACAAATCAGGTATTGGTGAAAACCAGATCAGTAGATTTCGCCACGGCAAAACCGATCTGCAAACTGCAAGCCTTGAAAAATTAATTAATGTCTTACCAGCAAATGCAAAAGCTTATTTCTATTCAAGAATTATGATTAATGCCTCATAGCTGGTTAGATTGTAAATTGGTGGCGATCGCGGAGAGTGCAGGAAGATAATGCCTGAAAATATTTATCTAAGAGGACTGATAGTATTTGCCGTGAGCTTTGTATTGGTGCAAGGAACGGCATGGTTAATTAGGCAAATCTACTTTGTGATAAATGATTTAGATTATTGGGCTGTTGATATGTTAAATCGCCCATTTAAAGCTGCTATATTTGCCTTTATCGCTGTGGTTGTTTATTTGATAATCTCAAAATCAGTAAAGAAATGAATGAGTTCTAATAAAATTATTGGATCAATTGTTTTAACTGTCTTTGCATTTTCTATATATAGAAACTTCTTTGTTAATGCTGGTGAAAAGAAAAATCCGCCTGATGCAATTGTATTTATAGCTGTATCTGAAGAAGAATCAAAAAAAGCTATAAAACAAATTAATGAGTATAGAAAAAAGAATGGTAAGCCACCAATAAACTATAGCTCCAAAGCCTATAACCTAGCTATGGCAAGGGCTAAAGATATGAATCAATATAATTATTATGATTTTACTAATCCTCAAACTAATCTTTGTACAGATAAAATTAAGGAGCAATATGGATTTAAACCAACAGAGTATCTAGCAGAAAGTTTAAATAAGTATTCAGCAATTGGTGTAAATGTGCGTCCTGAAGCTAAGACGCTTAGTCAAGTAACTATTGAATGGATTGATGAATATATTGCAAAAAGAACAATTGATGAGAACTTTTTGTATGACAAACATCTAGCTGGGGCTGTAGGGTGTGATGGAAATAAATGTGTTTTTCTTGGTTTAAATGAAGAAGGCTTTGGAAAAGATTGTGTTACAAACAAAAAATCATAAGCTTTAAAAGATAAATAAGGAGATAGGCGATCGCTAAATTAGCGATCGCCTATCTCATGAGGTTGCACCCTGGCAAAACATAAAGCTGAAACCTAGATATAGAGCCAAATAGTTTTTTGTTTTGCCAGGATATTAAGTAGCAAAAATAAATAAAAACAAAAAAGGCGGCGCAACGCGCCGCTTCTTTTTTGCTTTATATATCAATGTAATCATTAACGCTAACAATGTTAAATTAAATGATATGATAAACACATTTAAGTTAATCAAACAATGCGTTATAGTATCTTTTGTTAGCGCTAATACTAAGGCTTGAAGCGTGTTAGCGCTAACTATTACAATAGATGCGTGAAAAAAATGTATTGCCGCCTAGCTGTTTTGATGATGGAGAAAGACACACGCCTAAGCCAGCGTGAACTTTCTCGTCGAACTGGTTTGAGTGTGACAGCCATTAATAGGCTGCACAACAATGAATTCGATCGTGTTGACGCAGCCACGATTAACACGCTGTGTAACTACTTCAACTGTGAAGTGGGTGATTTATTCGTAATGAAAGAGGTTGAGGAAATCACATGACCATGACCTTCGAGCAAATGCAAGAAGTCCTAAGCCAGATGACACAAGCCAATCTAGGCTTGTACGAAAGGCAAAACAGGATCGAAAGAGAGATGAGCGAAACCCGTGCAATTGTCGATCGCACATCTGACAACTTGACGCGGATCGAAGCAATAGTCGAGTCCAATGCCAGAGCTATTGAGGCGACTAATAACTCCCTTGACTCTAAATTCAACCAGTTTGCCGATGCCATCATTAGAGGGCAAGACAGGCTAGAAAGGTTAGAGGTAGAGATTCGTGGCTTACGCATTGAGACAAGACGCATCCTAGAGCGCTGGTTGGGTGAACCCTTCACCGACAATCCAGACTCAGATGATGACGAGGATATCAATGGCACGTCCTATCCCAGTAATCCCAGTTAATCAAGAGCAATAAAAAACGGCATGAGCCGTTGCCCACACCGTCAAAAATATTCACTAACAATCATGACACGCAAACCCAACAAGCTTGAAGTAGTCGAGCCTAATTTTAATGTAGGTAATTCCCAAGATTCCCAAGATTCCCTAAGCATCGATGCGTCCGAAAAACTCACTCTAGAGGAAATTGTCGCTGATGAGTTGCTTGATTCGCTTGACTGGAAAGTCGTAAAAAAGGCTTTACTCAAAGCAGTACGGCGCAAATTTATCCGCTGGTTTGTCAGTGGGTCTGCATCCATGATCGCCACCAACGAGATCGAAGCCGAAGCATTAGCGATCGGACCAGGGGAAGAGGAAGCAGCCGCATGATTAACTAATGTGAGTGAGAAGTCCCGCACTCTATCCGTTTACAGGGATGAGTGGCGGGATGAAAACGAATCAGAAAACAAGTTAAGCGACAGTGAATCCATGATAAAAAAGAACTAAGCGGAGTTGAAAAGAGTAGCCGTGGTGGGCGAACTTTCCGTTGTATAAAGGCTAGACACCACCTATTAGTTTTACACTAATAGCCCCAATATCCCGCTAAGCCGTAAAAGAGCTTATGGATGGGTGAAGTAAATA
>NZ_LIRE01000283.1 GCF_001402795.1 Pseudanabaena sp. 'Roaring Creek' | reverse complement strand
CGGAGGATTTGATCCTCACCCTCAGAGAAATGGGAGTATCCGACGAACTTATCGCCGAGGTCGCCGCAGTAGCCGCAGCCCCCCAACATAAAAAAGATGTATTAAACGGCTAAATATAACTACCATCCAAGTTAAGAAATGGCGTAGCCATTTCTTAACTTGGTATAACTCAAGCATTGCTACTCCCTTCCCACCGACATCAAAAAACAATAATTAGCGTTGCGGCGCGAAGCGCCGCAACGCTAATTATTCACTGGGAATGGAGTATCTCTAGAGAAGCTCTTTAAGCTTTACTTGATATTCTTCAGGGGTAATAGTCCCAGCCTTCAGTTCCTCGCTGAGCAATTGCACTTGCGGCTCGATCGCTTGTTTCTTGGCGGCGATCTCATCGGCTTTAGTTTTGTACATAGCTTCACCTTCTTTTTTCGCTTGCTTGAAGGCTTGGCGCAAGCTAAAGGCATCCATTTCACCACCAGAGGCGAAGTATTCATTGGCAACCTTGCCCAACGCCCAAGTACTTGCATAGGCAGTCGTCGCACCTACTACCATTCCGAATACAGGGACTAACTTCGCCAGATTGCTCACGGCAATTCTGGTACCTGTTATACCCAAACTACCAAATATTGCTTTGCGGAAATCTTCGCGGTTGCGGTCGTAGCCCCAACTTTGACCGATCGCTTGAGCGAGATCGAGTTGGTTCCAGTAGATCAACATATCAAAAGCGATCGCTACTCCTGGGATCGGAAAAGCACCTAAAACGGCATTTAAAAAGCAGGCATCGGTAGTGGCATTCTCGACTTCTATCGCCCGTTTGTCAGGATCGTCGATCTGACGAACTTGAGCGGAAATAGACGATTGCGTAGAGCGCCGTTCTAGGGTTTCTAGCCATTCCTGTTTGCCCCAAAGTTTAGAGCTAGTAAAGGTTGCACCAATTTTATCTAACAGTGCTTTTTCTTCGGAACTACACTCCCCATCAATGTTAGCCATTGCACAGGCAGATTGATACACCATTTCCTGAGCAACCTCGCTAGTGATTTTAGCGAGCAAGGTGTCAATAGGTTCATCGTCTTCATTCAACAGGCGATCGACGGTAATTCCTTCAGGCAAATGGATTTCATCAAAGGTATCGGCAAGACTGGATAGCTCTTCTTCGAGGAGTTTGCCATCGGCTTTTGCCATGCTTACCAAAATTTTAAAGCTTGCCAAAACTTCTTGCTGATTGACTACTGACATCAGATGCTTGCTCCTTTCCAGAAATTATCCTAGATGGTACCAGCGATCGCTATCTAAGTTTGTATAAAGGTAATCTCTAGAGATATAAATTACAGATTAGAAGCCGAAGAAAACCTAGAAGCAATAACACCTGCTTAGCAGGTTTTATAGTTGTTTTAAATAACTTGTAGACGGGCTTCGACTTCGCTCAGCCCTCGGTGTAAGCTAGCTGAGCGAAGTCGAAGCTGTAGTTTTTATTTGAATTATCTATA
>NZ_LIRE01000282.1 GCF_001402795.1 Pseudanabaena sp. 'Roaring Creek' | reverse complement strand
TGGTTTTCAAAGGAATAAAGATTAAATCCGAGTTAAACCCAATCGCATCTATATAGCAGTCCTAAATCATTTGTAGATTTTTGGGTTTGTGGAAGCGCTCGCTTTTTGGGGGCACTTCCACAAACCATTTATCCCAATTTCCAAAAGTGTAGCCACACTTTTGGAAATTGAAAACCAAACCCAGTAAGGGTTTTAAAATCACAAAATGGCGTAGCCATTTTGTGATTTGGTATTAGGATTGCTATATGTCGAGAACGATCTTAGCGGTCTTGGGTCTAGAAATACAAATTAGAACCGAACCGCTTTCGACGGCAGCAGTTGGCTTTTCTTCGTATTCAACTTCTCCTTCAGAAATTTTGCAAGCGCAAGTACCGCATACGCCAACTCGACAGCTATGGTCTGGATAAATTTCATTGGCTTCCGCAAAATCTAAAATCGAGCCTCGATCGGGATTCCAGTTAATTGTTTTACCTGATTTATTGAATACAACTTCAATGGCATCGGAATTTTCATTTTTAGGAATTATTTCCTGCGGTTGTTCGGATTTCTTGGGCTTAGCCTTGGCAAAGGATTCAAATAACACGTTCTTGTCTGGAACTCCCCATTCTCTTAAACCATCTCTGAGGGAATCCATGAATGAAGGCGACCCGCACAGAAAATAATCGGCAACGGAAGAGCCGCATAATTTTTCCATTTCTGGAGCGACTACGTTCTTAATTAAATTGGCATCGACATAGCCTTTGTGCTGATACTGCCCTTCATCAGCAGCCGTAGGGCGGCTATAACAATAAGCGATATGCAGGTGGGGATTGCGTTCGGCGATCGCATTGACTTCGTCGCGAAAGGCGTGGAGACTGCCATCCCTCGCACCATGCAAGAACCAAATATGCCTTTGCGGATTGAGCAAGGTAGCTGCTTTTGCCATGCTAATCATCGGTGTAATGCCAACACCATTGCTAATTAAAACCGCAGGCTGGGTGCTATTAAGATCCAACACGAATTTGCCCGCAGGAGGCTTAGCCGCAATTATCGAGCCTTCATGAATGCTGTCATGCATGAAATTAGAAGCAACTCCAGGAGGTGCGATCGTATCGCTGGGAGCGGGTTCGCGTTTGATCGATAGGCGATAATAATTTGGCGATTCTATATAATCGGAAAGCGAATAGGTGCGAACGATCGGTTTTGGTTGTTCGGGAATATCTAGCTGAATTGTCAAAAATTGCCCTGGAATATGATTGGGGATGCTACCGCCATCGACGGGCTTCAAATAAAAAGACGTAATGCTTTCGCTTTCTTTAACCTTGCGATCGACTACAAATTTGCGCCAATCCTTCCACTCTGTGCTAGGCTCTACCCCTTCATTTTGAGAAGTCACAGACTTAGAATCGATCGATTTGCTTCTTCCAGTAGCAATGCCTCCAATCGTCCCAATCGCAGCGCTTGCTAGAGATGCATACACAATTAATCTATGGGTAGCTTCATTTTTGGGATTGAATAAGTAAAAGGCAGTAGTAACTGGAATTGTCACTAAAGTGCTTAAAAATATCCCCGATGCTATTGCTCTAAATAGAGGATTTGAAATTTCCCTAATCTCTTGTAACATTGTCTAGCTCCATCGATAACCTAATAATTTTAAATTCAGTCATAACCCTGAAACTGAAAAGGACTGACGAAATTATATTTAGATAGAATGCTATTTCTAGCTTACTTGGGCTTAAACCAAAAGAACAAGTCTCTCGAACCAGTAATCCCCTGCCCGAAAAATAGGAGGGTTGCGAAAATATTCAATATAATATGTACGTTTCTCCATCGGTTTTGGCGATCTTGATAGATGTCCTGCACGATCGCTACTGAAAAAATCATCAGTAAAGCTGAAGCTATTCCATAATAGTAGTGGGAAAAGAACCATTCGCTATCCTTTCGATATATCTCTGGTTGAGAACCGATCGCAATAAGCCCCATACCTGCTAGGGTAGCAAAGGTTCCGCGCCATAATTTACTAGTGGCACGGTAAAGAAATACCATTGAAGCGATCGAACCGAAAAACAACAGGGCGACTAAGGCAACCCGAAAGGGTTCTTTAGTTAGACTATCGTGAGCGATCATCTTTGAGACAATTGGAAATCCCATACCCAAAAGTGCGACTCCCACGACCGAACCCGTCAGCCAATAGCCGATGGCGAGGTGCTCCGAACCGACGGTTGGAGGGATTTTGCTCTTAACGCCACTTGCCGATTGCAAGCGTCGCTGACGGGCTAACCAAGAACGATTGAGCGCGATGCCAATTAATGGGAATACAATTGCGATCGCGATCGTCGGATGCAATAAAGTAAAAAAATATTTAAGTTCCATAGGACGAAGCAATTAAATTTCCAGTTCAAACCTTATTACCATAAAGAATTTCATTTCTCATAGAGAAAAATGAAACCCTTTAAGTAGTTCAGCATAATTAAAAACCAAAACTAGAGAGCATACCGCCCACTTAGCGGGCGGTACGCTCTTCTGGGTTTTAAGTTTGCTTATGCTTAACTAATTATTAAGTGTAAATAAAATTATTTAACTTCGCTAGGAGCAAAATTAACAATCAAACCTTTCTTGATGGCAACTACTACGTCATAGGTGGTGCAGAGTGAGATCGTGGTGTCATCTTTCTTGCTGTAAAGGTTAACTACCATGCCAGCACCACCAACTTGAATGCCAATTGGGGTAAGGTCTTTTGCATACAATTTACGGAGCAAATCACCACTACCTGGTTTACCCTTAATGGGGGTAATCTGATCGATTTTCTCTTGACTTGTTAGAGCTTGGGCAATCTTAACTTCTTGGACTGATGCTTGGGCTGCATTAGGATTGAATGCTTGAATAGGAACTGTGGAAGTGGCAACCATAGTCGCGATCGCTGTTGTAGCTAATAAAGATGTAAGTTTCATAACAAAAAGTTCCTTCTATGGTGTAGGAGTTTTACAGATTAAGTTTGGAGATGATTTGATGTATCTCATTTCATCCTTATCATGACCGATCGCCATGAAACGAAGCTTAAACCAACTTATGGGTTATCTAAGTTTAGAATTAAAGATAATTAGGCTAAAACTCAGCTTACACTCAGTTATATAACTACAGTCACTTGCGTTAGGGCAGAAACAAAACCCAAGAAGAGAATGACGCTTTGCGCCACCCTTCTCTTCTTGGGTTTTGTTCCCAATACATTTGGCTATAGCTGCTCTACCCCATTTATAGCTACAGTCACTTGACTTAGGACAAATCAAACCCCAAGAATTGATTGACGGCGCTTCGCGCCGTCAATCAATTCTTGGGGTTTATGTCCTAGTAGACTTGGCGACAGCTATATGAGAAATATAGGGCTTTGACTTCGCTCAGTCATCGCATCCCGATGACTGAGTAAAGTCAAAGCCTCCTTCAAATCCTTGAGACTCAATAAATAGCTAAAGATTTAGCTATTTATTGAGTCTCAAGACGTAACCAACGCCCCGAACAGTTTGGATTAGTCGGCTAGAACTATCAACTTCCAACTTCTGGCGCAAAGTACGAACGTAAACTTCAATTACATTTGAATCGCCCCCAAAGTCATAACCCCAAACCTTTTCGAGGATTTGGTCGCGTGTCATAACCTGCAACGGATGATGCATTAAATATGCTAAGAGTTCAAACTCGCGCACCGTAAGTTCGATTGCCTTTCCTGACCGCAATATTTCCCGCGTGCTGAGATTCAAGCTAAGGTCTTCAAAATGGAGGATATTGCTATCTTCTTTTCTAATACGGCGCAGATTAGAGCGGATTCTAGCAAGTAACTCCTCAATGCTAAAGGGCTTAATCACGTAATCATCTGCACCAGCATCTAATCCCGCTACGCGATCGCTAATCTCATCCCTAGCCGTAACTAAAATAATTGGCACTAAACTACCAGTCGATCTCAATCGTCGACAAATTTCTACCCCCGTCAAACTTGGCATCATCCAGTCTAAAACAACCAAATCTGGAGGATCTTGTCTGGCTTGAGTTAAACCATCTAAGCCATTGTTTGCCATAGAGACTTGATATCCTTCACAAGTTAATTCCATCTCAATAAATTGTGCTAGTTTGATATCGTCTTCTATTAAGAGAATTTTAGTTGTCATAATTATAAAGAGATAAAAAAATAGAAAGAATATAAAGAATATTAAGTATTAAGTTAAGTATTAAGTTGATGATTTGAGCATAACCTTAAAGGTGCTACCTTTACCTCGTTGAGAAGTAACATTTAGATTGCCTCCCATCCTTTCAACTAAAACTTTGGAAAGTGCCAAGCCCAAACCCGATCCCCCACTCAAGCGACTCCGAGAGCGATCAGCGCGATAAAATGGCTTAAAAATACGCTCCCGATCTTGAATATCGATCCCGCAACCGCGATCGCAGACATTGATAGCCACGTAATCACCGAAATTGTCTAACGAGATTGAGATGGTATCCTTTGAATATTTAACAGCATTATCAAATAATCTAAATAAAACTTCTTTGAGATATTCTCCATCTGCTAAGACGGAAACACAGGATTCATAGGAATTAAACGATATCTCTCGCTGATGAAGTTTATTAAAAGTGGCGATCGTTTCTAATATTAAACTTTGCAGAGGAATTGATGCTATCTTCAGAGAAGTTTCGCGAACCTCTAACCTCGCCAGATCGAGGCATTCTTGCAATAACTTAATAGCATAACTCATCTCTAAAATAGCGCTTTCAAGGGCATCTTTCTGCAAATCCGTAAGGTTCTCACTGCGTCGATAGATACTTTGCATATATCCATACACTATGGTCAGTGGTGTCCGTAATTCGTGCGAGAAGTTTCTGAGCATCTGCATTTGTTGATCCTGAAAATCCTCAGCTGCAATCTCCAAAGCGATCGCTAACAGTTGCGTAGAATCATTTTGGGGTGAAGTTATGTTTAAATCATTCTGGAAATCATTCATGGAAGTATAGGACAATACAAAGGAGCCATTGTTTAAGGTATAGATTTATTTTAATAATCAAGAAAATCAAAAGATGTTTAATATTTAGTAGCCTAAGACTTCAATAGGTAATTTAGAAGGTAATTTAGTAGTTCATTTAAAATATTTCTTATTTTAAGTAACTCGGCATAAGTAAGCACAAAACCTAGAAGAGCGTACCGTCCGCATAGCGGGTGGTATGCTCTTTGGCTTTTGGTTATGCTGAACTACTTGTATTAAGGATTATTACTTATTGGGAGCGATCGTATATTATTACTCTTTAAGGAGTTAATTAGTAGAAGCTGAGTATTAGCTGAGTAAACTTTCATGAATTATGCAAGCAGCATTTATCTGGCACTATGAAAATAGCTAACTCATACCTAAAACGAATTAAAAGATGCCTTTCAAGTTGGTTGCCACAGCCTCCACAGTTGGTAACTAAGCAGTTGTATGCCCTAGAAATATTATCTTCCCTCAGCTATCGTACTGGCGAACTGCAAGGTTATCTTCAATTGGTAGCCAAAAATGTTAGTGAATTGATTGGAATAGATTGGTCTGTTGTAACTTTCTGCCGAGAAGGACTGGAGACTGTTTTAGCTAGTTCAATTGATATCGGTGATTTTTCCGATCGGCAGGTAAGCTTGCATGGCACGCTCACGGAGGCTGTGATTAACTCTGGTTCCTGTATGTATGTCGAGAATACTTCAATCGATCAATATTATCGAGGCGTGCCAGAGGGTTATCATGCTTACCTTGGAGCGCCCTTGCGTTTGCCTACTGGCGAAATAATCGGTACGATCTGTTCGTTTCATCGCCAACCCAGAAAGTTTTCGAGAAAAGACATCAGGTTAGTGGAAATCTTTGCCGAACGCGCAGCTACAGCTATCGATAATTTCAATCTTTATCAGCAGCAGCAAGAAACAAATCAAAAATTGCAAGGAGAAATTAAGCAACGACAAGAGATCGAACAAGCATTGAGAAAAAGTGAAGAGTTACTGAGACAGATTGCTGAGAATTTAGAGCCATTGGTATGGATGTACTCTCGCGATGGCGAGCCGATATATATGAGTCCCATGTTTGAGAAGGTATGGGGAATTCCCCTTGAACAATGGTACTTGGATGGCACGGTTTGTCTAAACTTAGTCCATCCTGAAGATCGTCAAAACGTGTCCATTGCCTTCAAGAGCATGTTTACAGGCGAATGTAATTATAATCTTGAATATCGAATCATTCGTCCCGACAATAGTATTAGAACCATTCGCGATCGCGCATTTCCGATTATAGATGAAACTGGGAAGGTCTTTCGGATCGCTGGTCTTGCCGACGATATTACCGAGCGACAACGCGAACAAAAGCAAACGCTCGAAGCAAAGGAAAGACTGTCAGAGATAGGAGAACTAGCCACTTCAATTGTTCATGAAGTACGCAATCCACTAACGACGGTATTAATGGGCTTAAACTTCTTTCAGCGCACGGAATTATCAGAAAGCGCCCAAAAGCGATTAACGTTAGCTTTGGAAGAGGGTGAAAGGCTGAAGCGGCTTTTAAACGAAATACTCCTCTATTCAAAGCATGAAATGATCCAAAAGACTCCTGTTGATATTAACGAACTGATACGGGATGTAGTTGAAAATATTTCTACTTCTCAATTGGCAATTAGCAAACAAATACATTTTGAACCATTGCCCGAGACTAAAATTCTCTACGTAGATAGAGATAAGCTGAAACAAGTCTCGATCAATTTACTCCAAAATGCTTGTGAGGCTGTAACAGAGGATGGAGAAATTTCCGTGTTTTTATCCTCTTTGACAAATTCCAACCAAGTTTGTATTAAAGTCCACAATGGCGGCGCATTCATCTCTCCTGAAATGCTATCAAAGATCACAAAGCCGTTTTTTACCACCAAATCTTCGGGTAATGGACTGGGTTTATCGATCGTCAAAAAAATTGTTGATGCCCACGGTGGTAAATTAGAAATAGAATCTTCTGCGATCGCAGGGACAACTGTTAGTATCTTTTTGCCGATGAATGGGGATTTATAATTATTCAACATTAATCAGCATTAAATACTGCACGATCGCGTCCTTGTTTTTTAGCTAAATATAGTCCCTTATCCGCCGACTCGATGAGAATTTTGGAAGATAATTTCTTAGTGGGCTGGATTGTCGAGATACCAATGCTGATCGTAACGCGATCGCTGATAAACGAAGCTTCGTGTTTGATATTTAAACTTGAGACAGTATGACAAACTTTCTCGGCAATAAAGGCTGCCCCTTCCTTTAGGGTATTTGGCAAAATTACCGCAAATTCCTCACCGCCATATCGGGCTGCTAAGTCTGCTGGACGACGAATACAGGATTCGATCGCCTTGGCAACGGCTCGTAAACAATCATCTCCCGCAGGATGTCCGTAGCGATCGTTATAACGCTTAAAAAAATCGACATCACATATAAGTAACGAAATCGGTAGCCCTTCTCTAGCTAAACGCTGCCATTCTACTTCTAGTTTTTGATCGAAGGTACGTCGATTAGCAATTTGGGTTAATCCATCAATAGTTACTTCGCGGGCAAGTGACAAAGCTCGTTCGTAGAGCAGGGCTTCGATCGTGTCACTATGGCGGGTAGTAGTATCAAGGATGATTTCTAGATCGTTTTTCTCACTGGAAAGGCGATCTAATAGCAATCTTAGAGCTGTCTCCGTCCTTTGGCGATCGATAATTTCTGTTTGCAGACGGTGGTTTGCCTCCGATAATTGCTCTTCTTGGATGGTTTTACTAACTAAGCGATCCCTTAGAATAATGTTTTGCGCTTTTAATTCTTGGATTTCTTGCTTTAGACTCGCAACTGTAGCCAAGAAAAGTCCTTCAGTACTGACTAAGTCACTTTTTTCTTTTTCCATACTTTTCTTACGATTAGCTGTAGCAATTTTAAAACGGCTTCAAGAAATTGCCAAATTTACGACAATATTCACATTAGCTACGAAATAAACGAGAGTATTGAGTCTCATGGTTAGCACAGGCGAGACTTGCCCCCCATCCACACCATTCTAATTCATTATCCAAACGATGTAGCGATAATTGGGAGCTGTTCAACATATCCCCACTAAGCTGAAATATAACTTGCTGTCCCATGGTCTGACCAAATGGAACAGAACGGACTGCGGCGCTAACTAAATTGGATAGCCAGCTATAAATATAGCCTAAGCTTGTATTGTCAGAATCAATATCCAGACTGGCGGCAACGATGCCAAAGGCGATCGCATAGTTACAACCTTTTCCCTGTGGATTATCTTTTGTTGTAGGGAGCAAGGTGTGGATAGATGTATGTAGGGGATTTTGGCGATCGGTGAGCTGCCACCATAATTTCATGAGGGACTGTCCCATCTGCCAACTCGCCAATCTGACTTCTTCGGCTTCTCTCGTTGCCGATAGCCAGTCATTCCAGTAGATTAATGTGGATATATTATGAGATTTAATGGCTTGGTGGGCGCGAAGAGCGATCGCCGTTTCGTTGGGAATAAATCCAAATTGCAATTCCCTTCTCAGCCAATTGCAAAGATCGGACTCTGTTTGAATAATCTTTTGACTGCAAAGATATTCGAGTCCTTCCGAGTAGCTGTAAGCGCCAACGGGCAAAGCGGGACTAGTGATTTGTAGCAATCGTAGTAACTGAAGCGAAGTGGGATTAATGATCATGGTGATGATGGTAAGCGCCAGACTCAGGTTGAAAAGGCTGATTTTCTTTGGCTATAGTTAATCCCATTTGGATCACCATATCTTCTAAAACTGGATCGGGCGATAGGCGTAGGTATGTTTCGGTAATTTCTAGAGCAATGTGACGATTACCTAAATGATAGGCTGCTCTTAAAAACTCAAGGGGATGATGCGCCGTAACCGTAATGACAGGTTCGGGCTTTGCCATGACATAGGCGATCGCCCGATCGTTTTCGTCGGCAAGGATATCTCCTTCTCTCAGAACTGTCCCTCTCTGAAGTTGTAAATTAATCTCTTCTCCTTCCAATGTTGTAAATCGGTGACGGCTACGAGTTCTATCCTCAGCAATGAGCGCAAGGGTTAAAAGAGATGCGCGATTCACCAATTTCTTGGCTTCATGGGATAGACGTTTGGTAATAATATGCATAAGCTATCAGCAGAACGGAATTGGCGATTTTAATTAATAATGATAACCATCTAAGCATAAATCAACTTAAAATCTAACGAAAAACTCTCGAAGAGCGAACCTTCGGTTCTGTGGTTTTAGTTTTAATTACGTCGAACAACTCGTTTGAGAACAGTTTTTTTGATTTTTGAGTTCTTAGCGATGCTATAGCAATCCTAAATGGTTTGTGGAAGCACCTCCCGAAAGGAGGGCGCTTCCACAAACCCAAAAAATCAACAAATGATTTAGGACTGCTATATAAGCTTACGCAAAACCTGTAAAGATAAAGATACTATAGTTATTGCCATTCATTGCATCGTAAGGACAAATCTCTATGTCTCCATTTCGCGTTGGTGTTGCGGGACCTGTCGGCTCAGGAAAAACGGCTCTGGTTGATTCTCTCTGTAAATCCATGCGATCGCATTTCCAAATTGCGGTTGTCACAAATGATATTTACACCCAAGAAGATGCTCAGTTTCTCGTCCGCAGCCAAGCCCTAGACCGCGATCGTATCATGGGAGTAGAGACAGGTGGTTGTCCCCATACAGCCATTCGCGAAGATGCCTCCATGAATCTTGCGGCGATCGAGCAATTAGAACTTCGCTTTGAAGATCTCGATTTAATCTTTGTCGAGAGTGGTGGAGACAATCTTGCCTCCACCTTTAGTCCCGAACTCGTGGATTTAACCCTTTACGTAATCGATGTAGCAGCAGGGGATAAAATCCCCCGTAAAGGAGGACCAGGGATTACTAAATCCGATTTATTAGTAATTAACAAAATCGACCTCGCTCCGTACGTCGGAGCTGATCTCGCGATTATGGAAAGGGATACTCTAAAAATGCGAGGGGATAAACCCTTTGTATTCAGCAATCTCAAGACTCAAGTTGGTTTGACGGAAATCGTCGGATTTATTGTAAATCGAATGTAATTTAGCTTTAATTTACTTAGTTTTGAGGAATTGACAGCTAGTTACTCCAACCAGATTGAATCACCACAGCGAATCGTTCCTGTTTGTATTACTGACATCCGAATACCTGCGATCGTTTTGTTTTGCTTGGTGGTCGTCCGCAAAATATTTAAGTCATTGGGAAGATCGCCCTGTGCTAATGTCGTTACTACACAACGCGGGCAAGCAGTATCAATACTCAAACAAACGCGATCGCCAATTAGCAATTTACCGCCGACCCAATCATCTTCTACAAAAGCAGGTTCAGAAGATGGGGGCTCGATCAAAATATTGGGGCGAAATCGGCAGGGATCGAATTGTCCTTCAGGATAAAGGGTTTGCAGCTTGTTTAGAGTGGAAGTCGTAATAGCATGGATCGGACAGGAATCAAAAAAAGTACCTGAGGGCATAAACAATTGGGTAATAGTTTCCCGATTTAAGGCTCCTTCGATATCTGGCCAATATTGATCTAAACTGGGTGATTCGGGGACAATCGAGAGTAATTGTACGTCACGCCCCACAGCTTGAGAGAGAATGCTGTCAATATCACGATCGTCGCTGGTGGCAGAACTACCATCAGGCAAAGAAATTGTGACTCTCGCCATCGCTTCTTGACTGTTTTGACGAGTCATTTCCCCTAATTCGGCATGAAAGCCTAAAAGTTTTGCCCATTTTTTCGGGTTCTTCGCACTGGCAATGCGGCTAGTCTCACGATCCCATAAAGCAAACGAGCGATCGCCCAAAATCCCTTTAGGGATAACTTCTACTGTCTCAAGTTGTTCGCCTAGCATTGACTTAACAGGATAACGCCAAAGAGAAGTAACTACACCAACTAACGTCCGAGCCATAATTTCCTATCCTTCTCAATTATACCAAGTTAAAAAATGACTATGCCATTTCTTAACTTGAAAACCCTTACTAGATTTAGTTTTTAATTCACAAAAATGTGATAACACTTTTGTGAATTCTTTTGCGAACTACTCTCTTCACAAAACTAAATGACAATATTAAATAGCAAGATACTGATGGACTAGATCGTCGCTCAGATCGGCAGTTGCTCCATTAGCAACCACCGCACCTTTTTCCATAATGAAAAATTTCTGAGCGAGTTGTCGTGCAAAGTCTACTTTTTGCTCAACTACAATGAGGGTGATCCCCTTTTCACGATTAATCCTCTTTAAAGTATCCTCAATTTCCTGAACAATTGAAGGCTGAATCCCTTCCGTCGGCTCGTCAAGAAGCATAATCTTGGGATTGCTCATCAGACCGCGTGCGATCGCTAATTGCTGTTGTTGTCCACCGCTCAATAAACCGCCCTGCCGAGTAAGATGTTGCTTGAGCATTGGGAAAAACTCAAAGATCTCATCAGGAATTTTACGATACTTCTTTTGTCCAGCGGACATGCCAAGTTTGAGATTATCCAAAACCGATAGGTAGGGAATAATTTCTCTCCCTTGGGGAATGTAGGAAATACCATAGCGAGCGCGTTTAAACGTTGGCACTTTGGTAATGTTATCCGCGTCAAAAACGATATTTCCAGACATGACTTTATTCAGTCCGATGACACTACGAAGCAATGTCGTCTTTCCCACGCCATTACGACCGAGCAGACAAGCGATATCGCCTTGCTCGATCTGCATATTCACTCCAAACAACACAGGGGTTTGTCCGTAAGAAACCGTCACATCAGTTAGTTCAAGCAGCATCGATTTGTTCGCGTCCTAAATATACTTCAATTACTTTGGGATTTGACTGCACTTCACTGACCGATCCTTCAGTCAATTTTTCTCCTTGGTGGAGTACCACAATGCGCTGAGCAATCTGTTTGACAAATTCCATGTCATGCTCGATAACCACGACAGAATGATTCTGAGAAATCGTTTTAATGATTTCTCCAGTCAAATGCGTTTCATCTGGGGTCATTCCCGCAGTGGGCTCATCTAGTAGTACTACGGAAGGATCCTGCGCAATGACCATCCCAATTTCTACCCACTGTTTTTGTCCGTGGGAAAGCGAGGACACCTTTGAATATCCCTTTTCCAAAAGCCCAACGCGATCGAGAACGGTGATGATTTTATCTCTCTTCGCTGCGGTTAATTTGGACCTGATCGAAGAGAAGACTCCATGCGATCCTTTTAAAGCTAATAAGATATTGTCAAATACGGTTAACTCATTGTAGACGTTAGGATTTTGGAATTTACGTCCGATACCCATCCTTGCTACTTCAAAGGCACTGCGATTCGTAATATCTTTACCGTGATAAAACACATGTCCCGAAGCTACTGGAGACTTACCAACGATGGCATCGAGTAAAGTACTTTTTCCAGCCCCATTCGGACCGATGATCGTCACAATTTCATTTTCACCGACATCTAAGTTAACTCCCTTTAAAGCTTTGAATCCAGAAAAAACCACTTTTAGGTCTTTTATCGATAAAATTGCTCCTTCAGTGTGGGTAACTGGAGCGGAATCAATTGATGCGGATGTGGTTGTGTTCATAATTTGAGCTCTTTTTAGTTGTTAAATTAATTATTAAATTAATTATTAAGTGTACGCAATAATGTTGAGGTTTTCTATCTGTAACTATGTAACGAGCCATAATTAAGATCGTAACTTCAAAAAACTCAAAATCTAGTCAAAATCTAGCTCGATCTCTCTAACTGATTATTTTTCTTGCCAAGGAGTTTTTGGGGAATCAAGCTCATTAGCCCATCGGGAAGAAATAAAACAACCACCATCAAAATTACGCCGACAATCAATTGCCAATCTTGGGTAATTCGATCTACGGAATTTTGAATTTGTCCCAATAAAATTGCCGCAATGATTGGACCAAAAAGTGTGCCTCGACCACCAACAGCTACCCAAATTACGACTTGAGTTCCAAAGGCAACATTGAGATAGACTGGGGAAATAAAGTTATTTAAGGGGACAAACAATCCGCCAGCTATACCAGCAATTGCGGCAGAAAGTGTCCAGATAAATATCTTGAAACTAGCAACATCATAGCCGAGAAAAGAAATTCTCTTTTCGTTCTCTTTAATTGATCGCAGAATCAATCCAAAGTTAGATTGGGTCAACCACCAACTAGCTGCCATTACTAAAGTTGCGAATAGGAGAATGATAAAATATAACCCGATAGGCGGGACTTCTGCCCCAAAAAGTATGAGTTTAGAGACATCCGTAATGCCATTGGTTCCTCCTGTATAGGCTTGTTGACTGACAAAGAAGGTCGTCAATGCTGAGGAGATCGCTAGGGTGATTACGGTGATATAAACACCACTCACTTTAGAACGAAAGATGAACGAGCCGATCGCGTAGGCAAATCCAGCAGGAATAACCACGGTGGCAATGACAGCGATCGGGAAATACTGCAATGGTGCAATGAACCAAGGCAATTCCTTTAATCCATTCCAGACCATGAAGTCAGGAAGCGTACCGCCATAGTTGTTAGCTGTGGCAGATAGGTTTAACTTCAGGTAATATGCCATTGCATATCCTCCTAAAGTAAAAAATACGCCATGGGCGAAACTGAGAATTCCTGTAAATCCCCAGATTAAGTCCAAAGAAACACCTAGAGTCCCAAACAGTAACAACTTTGCCATCAAGTTAGTTTGGAAAGTACCAGCCACAAAGGGAAAAATCACAAAAATTAGCAAGACTATGGCACTAGTGATGAGCCATCTTTTGGGAACAAAATTTGCTTGTCGTATGCGACCTACTACTTCAGCCATCTCTTAGCCTCCATTGAATTTTGAAAATTGACGCTATATTTACTGAAATATGTACTGAAATATTTGCTGAAATAAACATCAAGCTTTTATTAGAAGTGTCGCAGGTAATGATTGTAATAAAAGCCTAATAATTATTTAGACAATTTAGCTACGCTTTTGCACTGTAAATAAACCTTCGGGGCGGTAGCGAATCAAAATAATTACCGCTGCTAAAACAATTACCCTTGCAGTCGGGTCGTTAATTAGATAGGCGATCGCGGCATTGGACTCGCCGATTAAAACTGCCCCAGCTAACACTCCAACGAGCTTATCAACACCACCAGTAACTACCGTCATCCAAGCGTCAACTAGATAATCCTGTCCCATCGGTGGAGCAACGCTCTTAAGCGATGAAATAACCGTGCCTGCAATTCCTGCTAGCCCGCAACCATAAGCAAAGGTGATCATATCCACAAGACTTGTATTTACACCGAGGCACTTCGCCATATCTCGGTTCTGGGTCACAGCTCTAACTTCTCGTCCCAGAGTCGTACCGTAAAGTAAGAAAGCGGTCATTCCGAGGAGGAACAAAGCCATAAAGATAATGAATAGGCGATAGTAGGAAATCTCGATCGCCTGTCCTCCGATTTGAAATGGAGTCCAATTACCACGGATGTAGGGAGGAGCTTTAACATACTTCAATTGGGCGGTGAAGATGAGCTTGATGACCCCTTGCAGGACAATACTTAACCCCCAAGTCGCTAACAATGTCTCTACAGCCCGCCCGTAAAGTCGTCGGACAATAGTTAACTCGATAATTGCACCGACAAACGCCGTAAACAAAAAAGAGAAGGGAATTGTCATCAACAAGTCCATTTTGAAATTACTTTGCAATACGAACGTTGTATAGGCTCCTAACATGATGAATTCGCCATGGGCAAGGTTAATGATGCGCATTACACCGAAGGTGATGGCTAGTCCTAACCCCGTCAATAGCAAAATCCCGATAATACCGACACCATTTAAGAGCTGATTGGTGACAGCGATCGGATCGATCGCTTTTGCGGGTGGGGTTGATTGCGCTAAGTGAATCAACGAGGATAGTACATTAAATGAAAAAACGTTCATGGGATTCTTAGATTAGAGCTTAGAGTATCGTTCGCTATTTCAAGTTTATTTATTAAGTCAACAATCTCTGACCCCTTACGAAGTCAGAGATTGTTGACTTAAGTTAGAAATCTAGGCTTCTTTCAGAAATTCAGCTGGAATATCTTTCTTCGTCTCAACGTTAGGGCTGCTGCGATCGTCGGGAGTTTTATGAACGCAAATACGACCCTTGTACAGTGCTTGGCTCCAAGGAATTGGCTTTACAGCAGCCTTGGTGGAAAACACAATTTCTGCCTGACCATCAGACTTCCACTTACCAATTCTAGAATAGAGATAGGTGTGATAGTTATCGGGGTCAGATTTTACAGTGCCCTGAGGAGCCTTGAATATTTGTCCTCTGGTAGCTTCGCGGAGGTTAGCGGTATTAAATTCTTTCCCTTCCTTAGCCAGTTTTTCCATTGCTTGAGCCATGAAGAAGGTTTGGATATAGGCTGCTTCCATAACTCCGTTAGTAACGCGATCCTTCCCGAACTTAGCCTTGAACTGCTCGACGAATGCCTTATTCTCAGGAGTGTCAACAGTTTGGAAATAGTTAAAGCTACTGTAATGACCTTCTGCAAATTCTGGTCCCATGGCTTGAATTTCTTCTTCAGTGGTCGGGAAAGCCATGATCGGAATGTCTTTAGAGGTGATCCCAGCATCCTTGAGTTGCTTATAAAATGCAGGGATACTGTCTCCTACTAGATTGCTCAAGATGAAGTTGGGCTTGGCTTGCTTGATCTTGTTGATGATCGTGATAAATTCGGTTGTACCAAGAGCCGCATATTCATCTCCCACAACTTCACCGCCGCCATTGACTAGCTCAGCTTTAGCGATCCGATTGCTTTCTTTAGGATAAATGTAGTCAGATCCGATGAAGAAACCTTTCTTGCCAAAGTTCTTGATACAGTATGGAATTGAATCGGTAATTTGTTGGTTAGGTGCTGCACCAGTGTAGAAAACATTGGAGCTACATTCGTTTCCTTCATAATAGACAGGGTAGTAAAGAATGCTGTTCTTTTCTTCAAAGACTGGCAGTACTGACTTGCGGCTCGCAGATGTATAGCATCCAAGAACGCATACTACCTTGTCCTCATCAATCAAACGCTTGGACATTTGGTTGTACAAATCCCAGTTGGAGTCAGGGTTTACCACAACTTTTTCAATCATTTGACCGTTAATTCCTTTCTTGCCAGCCCAAGGTCCCGTACCTTCATTAATTTGGTCGATCGCAAGAAAGGTTGCATCCTGTAATGACTTCTCAACAATGGCGATTGTACCTGTGGTGGAGTACATGACACCAACTTTGATGCCTTTTTTACCATCCGCCGCAGGCGATGCTGAAGATGTAGCACCACTTGATGAGGTGGCAGTAGTCTTCGTGGTATCACCACCGCCTTGACCACAAGCAACCATAATACTGCTAGCAGCGGCAAAAGATCCGTACTTAATAAAGCGGCGACGCGTGAGCCCGCCTTCGTTTGAGCTATTCAATTTCATTGCCTGAAACTCTCCTTAATTGTTTTAAAACTCACACCAAACAATAGCTGACTGCTAAATTAATGTCCGACCATCCAAGGACGACTGCCTGAGTGATACTGGACATTTGATGTTTTTGGCTCTCGATCAACCTTGACCATCTTTGGTTCCGAACTTACCGCTTTTGCCACCTGAGATCTAGAAAGAGTCATAGGTGGAGAAAAGACTCGCCTTCCTTGCTCATTACATTCTGGGCAGTGAGCAGGAGAACTCGATTCAGCCATTGAACGCCATACATCAAACACACCACATTCTTCGCAGCGAAATTCATAAAGAGGCATATTTCTTTTCTAAACTGGAAGAATATTTTTGTCAAATATGGCAGTGGGAATAGCGATCGTACAGCAGGCATTGGGAATGTCTACAATACCGCTCACTCTTCCTTCTATGGGCGCACAACTAAGCAACATATATGCTTGCTCACCTGTATAACCGAACTTCTTGAGATATTCGATCGCATTCAAGCAAGCCTGACGGTAGGCAATATGTACATCCATAAAGTACTGCTTACCAGTGTATTCATCAACGGAAATTCCTTCAAACACGAGGAATTCTGAATAACGGGGCTCTACTGGACCTGGCTTAAAGATAGGATTAACCATCCCATACTTCTCAACACCACCTTTGATGATATCAACATGGATATCAATAAAGCCAGCCATTTCAATTGCGCCGCAGAAGGATATTTCACCATCTCCTTGAGAGAAGTGAAGATCGCCCATAGATAGTTTTGCACCCTCTATATAAACAGGGAAATAGATCCGAGTCCCTCTAGAGAGGTTTTTAATATCGCAGTTACCTCCATGTTCGCGTGGTGGAATCGTACGTGCTGCCTCGGCTGCTACGCGCTCGTACTCGGACTGAGGTAACGTTCCTAAAATGGCATTGGTGGGATTAGGGAGTGCAGCTAAAACTGATACACCATCAATGTTTACTCCAGCTCCGTAGGTACGGCGATCGGGCTGGGTCGCCATGAGTTCAGTTTCGCGCTTGTTCCATTTTGCCAGAAGCTCGTGGGAGGGAGCGCAACCGATGAGTCCAGGATGGGTGATTCCTGCAAATTTTACGCCAGGGATATGTCGTGAAGTTGCGTAAATCCCTTGAAAATCCCAGATTGCCTTAGAAGCTTCGGGATAGTGATCGGTTAAAAATCCGCCACCATTTTTCTTGTCAAAGATACCTGTAAAGCCCCATTCATCGCCTTGGAGAGCACCGATATCGACGAGATCTACTACCAGAATATCTCCAGGTTCTGCTCCATTTACCCAAATTGGACCACTCAGAACGTGAGGAATAGTCAAATCTACATCACGAACATCATCGGGACTATCATCATTTTTAATTTGACCATCAGTCCAATCCTTACATTCAATGCGAAATACGTCACCAGGATTAACTGAAGCTATGGCTGGGATGTCTGGATGCCAACGGTTGTGTCCGGGTAACTCTTGTTGACTCATGGGCTTGGTGAGATCAACTTTGAATAGCGTCTTAGGCATAAAATCTTTCTAAATCTGTAAAAGAACAAGAAAAGCTGAACTCTATAGAAAGCTACATACACTAATGGGTGTATGTAATCGGAACTTAACCAAATTTCAACGTTCTTAACAAATACTGCGTTACTTTTTCTTTCCATTCTGTCATGGTTTATACCAAACACGATACGCTTACACTAAGCTGAACAATTTGTGAATGAAGCGGTGTAAATGTAACTTGACTGTGATATTAAAAACTAAAAAAATCTGAAATCATATAGCGATCACCCAAATAAAAATGACGATCGCTACTTGCCATAAAACAAAATCAAAACCGAAGGAGAGAAGGTTGGCGCTTTGAGCCAACCTTCTCTCCTTCGGTTCACTACTAAAACTAAAAATGGCATAGCCATTTTTAGTTTCTCAAACCCTTCCTAGGTCTGGTTTTTAATTCACGAAAGTGTGACAAAACTTTTGTGAATTGGTATAAGGCATGAATACATTTGGTGATGTCTATAATAAGAATGCTAAGACATTCACATTGCGAGCCGAATAAACTGTATAAATTGATGCATATAGTGATTTAATTTGTTGGCTAGATGAATTGTCAAATGATTAATAGATGACTGTATGCATAAACCGTGGACGGGAAACTTAGAACTAAGGTTTAGTAAGAGAGATTTATCAACTCAGTTGGTCTACAATTATGCTTTAGCCCCTTGGAAAATACAGCGATCGCTTTATCCAGAAGGAGAGGAAGTTTGCCATTGTGTTCTATTGCATACCGCAGGTGGTTTAGTGGGTGGCGATCGCCTATCTGCCAAAATCCATCTCCAACCCCATACCCAAGCCCTGATCACGACTGCCGCTGCTAGTAAGGTCTATCGCAGTTCTGGTGCGGAATCTTGGCAAAATATCCATATTCACATTGATGAAAGCGCAAATTTGGAATGGTTCCCTCAAGAAACGATCGTCTTCGCAGAATCAAAATATCGACAAACTACGCGAATTGATTTAGCGCCAGATGCAACTATTACTATGTGGGAAATTGTTAGGTTCGGGAGGACTGCGCGGGGTGAAAGATTTCTGGATGGTCATTGGCGATCGCATACTGAGGTATGGCGAGACCAAATGCCTTTGTGGATCGATCGGCAATATCTGCATGGAAACCCTGAAATGTTAGATAGCCCGAATGGATTAAATACCTATGCGATCGCCGCCAGTTTCATTTTTGTAGGAGCAACGGTAGAAACCGAACTGATCGACCGTATTCGCGCTACTTGGGAACAGGGAAATTATCAAGGGAAATCGAGCGTTACGCGATCGCTTGCTGGTTTAGTTTGTCGCTATTGTGGTGACTCCTCTGGCGATGCGCGTAAATGGTTTCAGCAAATTTGGCAGCTTTTACGTGTATCCTATAGGAATAGAAAGATATGCGTACCGAGAGTTTGGTGAGCTTTTTAATTTTGGCTTTGCCAAAATTAAAAAGCAAATTAAGAATCAAGTAAATGCGTACCTAGAGGTTGGTAGATATTCATGCAACTTACGCCCCAAGAAAAAGATAAGTTATTGATTTTTACGGCTGCATTATTAGCTGAGCGTCGTAAAGCTAAAGGTTTGAAGTTAAATTATCCTGAAGCGATCGCGTTTATTACTGCGGAGATTTTGGAAGGAGCGAGAGAAGGTCGCACGGTTGCCGAGCTAATGTCCTACGGGGCGACTTTGCTCGGTCGTGATGATGTGATGGAAGGCATCCCCGAAATGATTCATGATGTGCAAGTAGAAGCAACTTTTCCCGATGGTACAAAATTAGTTACCGTACATAATCCTATTCGCTAATTTAGCTATGGAGGTTTTAGATGATTGCGATCGCTAAAGTTCAAGATTCACAAACTAAATCAAAGCTGACCTATGAAAAATTTGTCAATCTGCGACTTACCGACGGACGCTATGAATTTGTTAATGGAGAAGTCGTTAAAGTGGTAAATACTAGACAGCATGAAGATGTTGTTGCGTTTGCTTATAAAAAATTTGATCGAGAAATTGATAGATTAAATTTGGATTTTGTGGTGCGCCAAAATGTGAGCATTAGGACTATAGCTAATAGTGATAAACAGAGTAGAGTACCAGACTTGAGTGTGATTGACAGGGAATTTTGGCAATCCAATCCATCGGATTATGCTCCATTACAAAAACCGATTCAGCTAGCAGTAGAAGTCACATCAACCAATTGGGATGATGACTACATTGACAAATTTTCAGAATATCAAAGTCTTGGCATTCCTGAATATTGGATTGTGGATTATTTAGCGATCGCTAGTCGTGAGTTTTTAGGTAATCCCAAAGTCCCCACGGTGTTTGTTAATTTGCTAGATGAAAATGGTAAATATCAAACAACTAGATTTTCAGGAGATGACAAAATTATTTCGCGGACTTTTCCTGAACTAGATTTAACTGCTGCTCAAATTCTCAACATCTAGGATGTAGTGCGAAACGCTACATCCTCATTAAGTAACAATGGAGATGAATCTATGATTGTTGGTGAAATCATTACTCAAGAAGGTGATATCGAATTGAACGCTGGGCGAGAGGTGGTTACGCTCAAGGTTGCAAATTCAGGCGATCGCCCCATCCAAGTTGGTTCGCACTATCACTTTTATGAAACTAATCGCGCATTGATCTTTGATCGCGATCGCGCCAAAGGTACGCACCTCGATATCCCTGCGGGTACTTCCATCCGCTTTGAGCCGGGGGATGAGAAGGAAGTGCATCTCGTTCCCTATGTGGGTACTCGCGAGATTTATGGATTTAATGCGCTAGTAGAAGGCAAATTGGAGAATTAAACGAATGAGTTATAGAATGTCCCGTCGCGCCTATGCAGAAACCTATGGCGCAACCGTTGGCGATAGGGTTCGCTTAGCCGATACAGAATTGTTTATTGAAGTAGAATGCGACTACACCACCTATGGGGATGAAGTCAAATTTGGTGGCGGCAAAGTAATCCGCGATGGGATGGGACAGTCGCCGATTACCAATGCCAATGGAGCAGTGGATCTGGCGATTACCAATGCCCTGATTCTCGATTGGTGGGGTGTGGTCAAAGCCGATGTGGGGATTAAAGACGGCAGGATTGTGGCGATCGGTAAAGCGGGAAATCCTTATATTCAAGATAACGTCAATATCATTATCGGTGCGGGTACGGAAATCATCGCAGGAGAAGGACGCATTCTTACCGCAGGGGGCATTGATACCCATATTCATTTCATTTGTCCGCAACAGATCGAAGTGGCGATCGCTTCTGGTATTACCACCATGATCGGCGGTGGCACGGGGCCAGCCGTTGGTACAAATGCTACCACTTGTACCCCAGGTCCTTGGAATATGTACCGTATGTTGCAAGCTGCAGATTCCTTCCCGATGAATTTAGGATTTCTCGGCAAAGGCAATAGCAGCAAGCCTGAAGGCTTGGTCGAGCAGGTGGAAGCAGGAGCGATCGGACTCAAACTCCATGAGGATTGGGGAACGACTCCTGCGACGATCGATACTTGTTTAGGTGTTGCCGATGAATATGACGTACAGGTTGCTATCCACACAGACACACTCAACGAAGCAGGATTTGTAGAAGATACGATCACCGCTTTTAAGAATCGCGTGATCCACACCTATCACACCGAAGGCGCAGGTGGCGGTCACGCTCCCGACATCATCAAAATTTGTGGTGAAGCGAACGTTCTTCCTTCTTCCACAAATCCTACTCGTCCCTATACCTTAAATACGTTAGACGAACACCTCGATATGCTGATGGTCTGTCACCATCTCGATCCTAGCATTCCCGAAGATGTATCCTTTGCCGAATCTCGGATCCGTCGTGAAACGATCGCCGCCGAGGATATTCTTCACGATCTCGGCGCGTTTAGTATGATTTCCTCTGACTCTCAAGCAATGGGAAGAGTCGGCGAAGTGATTATCAGAACTTGGCAAACCGCTCACAAAATGAAAGTGCAGCGAGGCGTTCTTACCAATCCAGAAATCACTAGAGCCGATAACTTCCGCGCTCAGCGCTATGTGGCAAAGTACACAATTAATCCTGCGATCGCCCACGGTATCTCTGAATATGTCGGTTCTGTCGAAGTGGGCAAAATCGCCGATCTAGTGCTGTGGCATCCTGCATTTTTTGGGGTAAAACCCGAAATGGTACTCAAGGGAGGTTTCATCGCATGGTCGCAGATGGGCGATGCTAACGCGAGTATTCCCACACCGCAGCCAGTCTATATGCGTCCGATGTTTGGCAGCTATGGCGGTGCGATCGCGCCTACATCCTTTACTTTTGTTTCTCAAGCTGCTATGGAACGAGGTATTCCTAGTCAATTAGGTTTGAAGAAGCAGGTACTAACAGTTAAAGGAACTCGTAATATTAGCAAACGCGACTTAAAGCTCAATGATGCTTTGCCAGTGATGGAAGTAGATCCAGAGACCTATGAAGTTCGTGCTGATGGCGAATTATTAACCTGTGAGCCTGCGTCAGTATTGCCGATGGCTCAGCGATATTTCTTGTTTTAAGTAGCTAGGCATAAGTAAACTTAAAACCTAGAAGAGCATACCGCCCGCTACGCGGGCGGTATGCTCTCTGGTTTTGGTTTTTAATTATGCCGAACTACTTAGAACTTCTAATACCAATTTCCAAAAGTGTGGCTACACTTTTGGAAATTAAAAACCAAACCCAGTAAGGGTTATACCAAATCACAAAATGGCTACGCCATTTTGTGATTTGGTATAACCCTATAAAAAAGGAACCGATTTTTTGTAGCGTGGCTTAGCCACGCTACAAAAAATCGGTTCCTTTTTAAATTGCAGAATCCTTACAATCCTAATGCAGCTAAAATGTCACTGGCATGGGTGGATGTATTGATTGCAGTATCGACAAGAATTATTTTTCCTTCGGGGCTAATCACATAGGTGACACGCTTGGCATAACCACCACCATCAACATCATAAGCTTGGATCAACGCTTTGTTGGTATCCGCCAATAATGGGAAATTGAGGTCGTATTTAGCAGTGAAGGCTTGATGGGCAACTTCATCATCAGCACTGACTCCTAGAACCACCACATCTTTACCTTCGTAATCAGATTTGGCATCGCGGAAGCTACAGGCTTCTTTTGTACAACCGGGGGTATCGTCTTTAGGATAGAAGTACAATACTACGGTTTTTCCAGCAAAATCAGATAAAGATACTGTATTGCCGTTGGTATCTTGGGCGGTAAACGCTGGGGCATCTGTACCTACTGCTAGAGGCATAATTAACCTTTTGATATTTGTGGATAATGTTGGGATTTTAGCACAGCTAAAATTTTAGACAGTGTTAAGTAGTTCGGCATAATTAAAAAACAAAACCAGAAGAGCATACCGCCCGCTGCGCGGGCGGTATGCTCTTCTAGGTTTTAAGTTTACTTATGCCTAGCTACTTAGGTGATGTTTACGCAATTAACTGTTTCGCTGCTTCGATTTGAATTCTGACTTGGTCAAATCCAGTCCCACCATAACTATTCCGAACCTTGACCACCTGCGCGGGCGCGATCGCATCAACAATATCTGCCTCAAACTGGGGATGGAAGGTTTTCCAACGCTCAACGGATAGATCCTTTAGTAAGATTCCTTCACTTGTGCAGGTTTTGACCAACTTTCCAACCAGTTGATAGGCTTCGCGGAAAGGTACTCCCTTAGAAGCGAGATAATCGGCAACATCGGTAGCATTAGAGAAATCCTCCGCAACAGCTTCAGCAAGGCGTTTGGGTTGAAATTCAATACCTTCTTCAACGAGAATCGTCATTGCTTCCAAACAAGCCCGAACGGTTACGACGGCATCAAAAATTCCTTCCTTATCTTCCTGCATATCTTTGTTATAGGCTAGAGGCAAGCCCTTGATAATTGTCAGTAAGCCTTGGAGATGTCCGAATACGCGCCCAGTTTTGCCGCGAACTAGTTCGGGTACGTCGGGATTTTTCTTTTGGGGCATAATGCTGGAACCCGTACTAACGCGATCGCTAAGCTTCACGAAACTAAATTCCTGCGATGACCAAAGAATGACTTCTTCAGAAAGGCGGCTCAAATGCACCATAATCAGGCTGGTGGCGCAAAGAAACTCTACCGCAAAATCGCGATCGGATACACCATCAAGGCTATTACGAGCAACGGAACCAAAATCCAATAGCTCGGCTGTGTAATGGCGATCGATGGGGTGGGGCGTACCCGCCAGAGCCCCTGAACCGAGGGGAGAAACATTGACCCTTTGATAAATCTCATCTAGTCTCGTCCAGTCACGCTGAGCCATCTCGAAATATGCTAAAAGATGATGGGCAAGGCTAATGGGCTGGGCGCGTTGCAAATGGGTGTAACCAGGAATAAAAGTCTCGACATTTTGCTCGGCTTTATTGACAAGGGTTTGCTGCCAAGTTCTCAGGTCAGTCTGAATTTTGCGGATCTGATCGCGCAAATATAACCTTACATCAGTGGCAACTTGGTCGTTGCGCGATCGCGCAGTATGCACCTTTTTACCCACATCTCCGATCAGATCGGTGAGGCGGCGTTCCACGGCAAAATGAACATCCTCGGCATCAATCCCAGGATTAAAATCCCCTGCTCGATATTCTTGGCGAATCTGTTCTAGCCCGTTAACAAGCATCTCTCCTTCTTCAGCACTGATAATCCCTACTTTCGCCAACATGCGCGAATGCGCCTGCGATCCCGTAATGTCATATTCAATTAAATTAATATCAAAACTGATACTGGCATTAAATCTAGCGATCGCTGGATGCAGCGCGGTCTCGAATCGCTGACTCCAAGGTTGGGTGGCTGTTGGCTGGCTCATACAAAAAAACTGTAGTACTTGAAAGTTTAGTTTACTTTTTGACAAGAGGTTTTGCGCCTTTTTGTCATAAGTTCATTATTTAACCGCTTTCCCATCGCCTTTTTCGTACAGCACGGACAATGCTAAGTAGCTAATAAGAGAATGGTGGCGCTTCGCGCCACCATTCTCTTATTAGCTACTTGGGCGGCAGCTATATGTTGGCGACAAATAGCTATGAAAGTAATCTTTACAAAATCTTTCTACATCTAGTGTCTGCTATGATGCTAAGTGGTAATTTAAACGCTAGATTTGTTTATGGTGGCTCAAATTAAAACGACTCAGATCGAGACGCAGCAAACAAAAAATAATCATGATCGCCCCAATCAGACTAAGACTAACTCAACAGATTCTAACTCGCTCAAGGGCTCATCGATTGTGACTCCCCTTAAAGGTAATGTTCAAGTCTTCATCGCGCCCCACCGCAATCTTTATGCTGACATCATCGCTCAAGCTTTGAGGGTAGCAGGTCAGGGCACTCAAGTATTACTCGTGCAACTTTTTCAAACGGGGATTAATCAAGGTTTGAATAATCCTCGTCGGCTAGTTGAAAATTTTGAGTGGATGCGTTGTGATGCTCAGCGCGACTTGTCTCAGCATGAGATCGTATTGACTGATGCCGAAAAAATCGCAGTGTTAGACCTATGGGACTATGCCAAAGTAGCCATTAAGTCCTCGCCTATGGGTTTGGTCGTAATCGATGAGGTGGATTTGCTAGTTGAGCGATCGCTGATTTCTGAGGAGGAGCTGTTGCATGTACTAGAAACGCGATCGCCGAAGGTCAATATTATCTTGACAGGGCGATCGATGCCATCAAGTATTTCTGACTACGCCGATCAAGTTACCCATCGCCGCAATTAGGGCGGGGGCGAGCCATATTCTCAAGATCCGAGCTTAAATGCTTCTAGAAATAGTCCGTAGGTGATGCCAAGCTTGAGTGAGTTCAGCATTTCTGTAGTTAGGGGTCTAGGCGCTATGGTGCCATCGCTGCGAGTTAATCGCTTTTGACTGTAGACAAAACGGTTGGTCAATTCTACAAAGAAAACCGTAATTGCTGCCGCAAGAATATCTAACTCAGATTTTGCGCCCGTGGAGGTAGAGATTACTGAGGCTAAAAAAAATCCTAGCAATAAACTTATCGCTATCAACGATGTTCTTCGCCAAGGATTACTCGACCACTGAGATAATCGTCTAATGTTGATATTCACAATCTGACTAAGACGAGTATTTTGCATGATAGGTCTTTCTTAATCTTTAGTAATTAAAGCAATAATTAAAATATAGCAATCCGAAATCATTTATAGCTGCCGCCAATTTTGTTAAAACAAAATCAAAACCCCAAAGAGAGTTGCCGCGCTCCGCGCGGCAACTCTCTTTGGGGTTTTATGTCCTCAT
>NZ_LIRE01000027.1 GCF_001402795.1 Pseudanabaena sp. 'Roaring Creek' | reverse complement strand
TATAGATAATTCAAATAAAAACTACAGCTTCGACTTCGCTCAGCTAGCTTACACCGAGGGCTGAGCGAAGTCGAAGCCCGTCTACAAGTTATTTAAAACAACTATACTAAGTACCTCAGCTTAATTAAAATCTAGATCTAAAACCTGCGGTGTACGCGCTGAGTGCGCCGCAGGTTTTAGGGTTTTATATCTAAACTATGCTCGGTTACCTAAAAGCCTAATTAAGAGAATGGTGGCTCCTTAAGTCGATTTATATTCTTTTTTAATAGTAATGAAACCCATCAATCGGGTGCTTCATTGGTATGGTTTTGTTGGTTATAATTCTTGCAGAACTATTTAAGTAAAGCGTAATGGCTAAAAATAAAGAAAAATCAGATAAAGACCTCTCTAGTTCGATTAATATCGGCATATCGGAAGAAGATCGAATTGCGATCGCTGATGGATTATCGCGCTTGCTTGCTGATACCTACACCCTATATCTGAAGACCCACAATTTCCATTGGAATGTAACGGGACCAATGTTCAATACATTGCACCTTATGTTTGAAGCCCAATATACCGAACTTGCTCTCGCCGTGGATCTCATTGCTGAACGCATTCGTTCGCTAGGCATCCCTGCCCCTGGAACCTACAGTGCTTACGCCAGTCTTACTTCAATCCCTGAGACTGAAGGAGTACCCAAGGCAACAGAAATGATCAAGTTATTGGTTGAAGGGCAGGAATCCGTAACTCGTACGGCTCGTTCTATTTTCCCGATCGCCGAAAAAGCCAACGATGAACCCACTGCCGATCTTCTAACTCAACGCCTCCAAGTCCATGAAAAAACAGCTTGGATGTTGAGAAGTCTCCTAGAAGAATAATTGCAAGAACCAAAATATTTTCGTTAAAAAATGCTCAATTAGGGCACTTTAACGAAAATATCGGTTCTAATTTCGTGGGAGAGTCCAATAAGTTCGAGCGAATTAAGGTAGGATTGGCTTTTAGAATGTAAGCATCTCCATCGAAGTTGAATAACCCGCTTTTTTTGACAGGCTTTTCGCTATTTTTTTTGTTGTTACAAGTCCCCTCGACACTTGTACTTTTAAAGCGGCTCAGTACTGGGCGCGATCGCACGGCTCCTTTATTGCCTCTAGCTAACTCGGATGAGACTCTGGCTAAACAAAATCCCCAAGTCTCGATTGTCATTCCCACTTTAAATGAGATCGATCGCCTGCCAACCTGTTTGGAAGGCTTACGCGATCAAGCAGCTAAAGAGATTATTGTGGTTGATAGCCGATCGCAGGATGGCACACCCGAATATGTACAGAAATTGCAGCAGGATTTTCCCATTCCTCTAAAGCTTGTGACCGACGATCCTTTACCAGAGGGATGGGTCGGTCGTCCTTGGGCTTTGCATAATGGCTTTCTCCAGAGCGATCCGACCAGTACATGGGTACTAGGCATTGATGCCGATACTTTGCCCCAACAGGGACTAGTTGCTAGCCTAGTGTCACAAGCAACCGCCAACGAATTTGATATTGTGTCGCTCTCTCCCAAATTTATCCTCAAGACTGCGGGCGAACAATGGTTACAACCAGCCCTATTAATCACCCTCATTTTCCGATTTGGGGCAACGGGCGATCGCACTCAGTTCACCGAGGATCGGGTAATGGCAAATGGTCAATGCTTCCTATCTAGACGTGCCAAATTGGTTGAGTTAAATGGCTATGAGCTTGCTAAATCCTCCTTTTGTGATGACGTTACTCTTGCCAGAGCTGCCGCCCAGAGAGGTGCAAAGGTCGGATTCCTTGATGGTGCGGCGTTAATGCAGGTGCGGATGTACACTTCTATGGGCGAAACATGGCGCGAATGGGGGCGATCGCTCGATCTCAAAGATGCTTCCACCCCAAATCAAACCTTGGCTGATTGCCTATTACTTACTGCAGTGCAGGGATTGCCATTGCCCCTATTAATTTCTCTGTTAATCTGGCAACCTACAGCATCACTGCCTACGAGTATCCTATTTTGGCTGAATGTCTTTCTTGTTAGTATTCGCTGCTTATTGACCTTCGGTATTCGTTCTAGTTATACGGAAGTGGGCTTTTGGTTTTGGCTCTCTCCGCTTGCCGATCCCTTGGCGGCGATCCGTATCTGGATCTCCGCTCTCACTAGACCGAAAAGTTGGCGCGGTCGCAACTATACCTAACCTTGGGAGATCTATACTCGATCGCCCAAGGTTTTGAGTCTATTAAGTAGCAAACCCAAAATCAGAAAGCGCAACGCCCGCGACGCGGGCGTTGCGCTTTCTGATTTTGGGTTTTACCAAAGCTGTAGCCTAAAGTGCGGTATTGGGGTCGTGTTGGTCTTCCCAAATTTCAATATCGAGATCGTTGAGATAGGCGATCGCTGTTTGAATTTGAGCAGCATTGCCTGTCAGATTTAGATGAAACCAGCCGCTACCCGCATGAGCGCCTAAACTGGCGGACACAATATTGACAACGACCCCATATTGGGAAATTAATTGAGAAATAATAGGTTCATCATGGAGGTCTTCGGGAATACGAATCTTGACATCTTTGGTTATAGGGCGAGTATCAATAGTCATTTAGAGAAACTCCTTATAGTTTTTTACTGAGGACTCTTACCTATCGCTGTTGACATATAGCAGTCCTAAATCATTTTTAGATTTTTGGTTTTGTGGAAGCGCCTCCCTTTTAGGGGCGCTTCAACTTTATCTAGCTTCGACTCCGTGCAACTAACGTTAGCTGAGCGCAGTCGAAGCCACAGGTACTTTAATTACTTGCAACTAACGTTGGCTGAACGAAGTCGAAGCCACAAGTACTTTAATTACTTGCAACTAACGTTGGCTGAGCGCAGTCGAAGCCACAAGTACTTTAATTACTTGCAACTAACGTTGGCTGAGCGCAGTCGAAGCCGCAGGTACTTTAATTACTTACAACTAAATGTTGGCTGAGCGCAGTCGAAGCCACGGGTACTTTAATTACTTGCAACTAAATGTTGGCTGAGCGCAGTCGAAGCCACGGGTACTTTAATTACTTGCAAGTCCCTTAGTTTGAATTAACTTTGTTTCTTGCTGGTTCTGCGTTCTAAAATTTCCTTTAGAATCAGCGTAACTACGGCCAATAACGCTAGAAGTACGGCAGCCGAATAGGCTACTTCAGTTTCGTATTGTTTGTAAGATTCTTCGACAAATAGCGGTAAACTTTGGGTCTTATTGGCAATATTCCCTGAAACCACGGATACCGCACCGAACTCGCCCATAGCTCTAGCATTAGTTAAAACTAATCCGTAAAGTAAACCCCATCGGATATTGGGAATAACTACTCTCCAGAAAATTTGCCAATCACTAGCACCAAGGGTACGTGCCGCCTCTTCTTGATCGGTTCCCATCTCATCAAGAACGGGAATGACTTCACGGGCGATGAAGGGCATACTTACAAAAATGGTGGCGATTAACATTCCAGGAAAAGCAAATACAACCTTGATGTCATTTGCTTCTAGCCATGACCCAAACCAGCCTAGTCGTCCGTATAACAAAACGATCATTAAACCTGCAACCACAGGGGAGATTGAAAATGGCAGGTCAATAATGCTCAGCAACAAAGCTTTGCCAGGAAATTGATTACGGGCGATCGCCCAAGCCGCACTGAGTCCAAAAATGGTATTGAGAGGTAAAGCAATTACGGCTAAACCGAGAGTAAGTTTGATCGCATTTTGGAAGTCGGGACGTTGTACTGCTGTCAATATTGGACCGAAGCCTTTGCTAAATGCAGTGACAAACACATTTGCCGCAGGTAACAGCAACACCAGACCTAGGTAAAGAAAGGAGATCCCAATTAAAATAGCTGGCGCAAAATTCTTTCTTTCTTTGAATTTGGCTGGTTCGGGTGAGCTTTGAGGGCGATCGGCAACAGAAGAATTGAGATTAGCCATAACGTTTGCTCCATGCTTGTAATAAGTTAATGGCAAGTAAGCTCACAAAGGAAATTCCTAACATGACTACACCGATAACAGTTGCTCCTACATAGTCATATTGTTCGAGGCGTTGGAAAATTAGAACTGGGGTAATTAGATCCTTAAATGGAGTATTGGAGGCAATAATTACAGTCGAACCATATTCACCGACAGCACGGGAAAATCCAAGAGCTACACCCGTTAAAATCGAAGGTGTAAGCGGAGGTAGAATTACCTGAATAAAGGTTTGCAATTTAGAAGCTCCGAGAGACCAAGCCGCTTCTTCAATTTCTTTTTCTAACTCGGAGAGAACGGGTTGAACAGTGCGCACGATGAAAGGTAAGGAGATAAACATCATGGCGATCCAAACACCAAGGCGAGTGAACGCAATCTTAAATCCTGATGGCGCAAATAATGAGCCAATCCAGCCCTTTTCACTGTAGACCGTAGCGAGGGTAAGTCCCGCGACCGCAGTCGGCAGAGCAAAGGGCAAATCAACTACGGCCTCCAAAAACCTTTTGCCAAAGAAATTGTAGCGAACGAGAACCCACGCAATTAAAGTTCCAAAGACACCATTAATGGCGGCGGCGGCAAAGGCGGTGACGAAGGTAATTTCATAGCTAGATAGAGCTAAGGGGCTAGTAGCAGTTTTCCAGAAGCTCTCGAAAGGTTGGCTGACGGCTTTGGTCAGCATCGCGGCGATCGGCAAAATTAACAAGAAAGCCAAATAAGTAAAAGTAATTACCCATGTCCAAGGAATTTTGGTGAAGAAATTGAGGATTGGGTTCGATTCCGATCGCTTTTTATGCGGGGGCGAGGAAGGGGTTGTCGTTACCATGTTGTCGTTAGTTTCAAAAAGCTTGGGGTAGATCCAACAAGGGGCTGAAGCCCCTTGCAAATGTTTAAACTATCAGCCTCTAGTAATCTCTAGCGCTTGATTTGAGCTTGAATTTGATCGAAGGCTGCACCATCAGCAAAGAATTTTTTGTTGATTTCACTCCAGCCACCAAGATCCTTCGCTGTGGCAAGTTCTTTGACTTTAGGATAAAGATCGACAAATTGCTTTTCTTTAGCTACTGTTTCGTCAACTGGACGGAACCCAAGTTTTCCAAATTCAGTTTGAGCTTCAGGAGTATAGAGGAATTTCACAAATGCTTCCGCCACTTCCTTGGTGCCATGCTTAGCTACATTTTTATCAACAATAGCGATCGGATTGTCGATAGAAATATTCACATCAGGGATGGTATAGCTAACCTTTTGTCCTTTTTGACTAGCCAAAACAATCTCATTTTCATAATTAATAAGCGCATCGCCTTGACCTTGCTTAAAGAACGCATCCGTGGCTTCACGAGCATCTTTGGTCAAGATTGGTACATTTTTAAAGACTTTAACGAGTGATTCTTGAGCCTTAGCATCGCTACCGCCTTTCTTTACTGCCGCATTCCACAATGCGAGGAAGTTCCAACGGGCTACACCTGAGGTCTTGGGATCGGCTGTAATTAAACTTACGCCATCTTTTTCTAAATCTGACCAATCTTTGATCCCTTTAGGGTTGCCTTCACGGGTTACGAGGGCCGCAACGGATTTGGACACGATTGAATCGTTGGGGAATTCCTTTTCCCAGCCCTTGTCGATCAGTCCTGCTTTTTCGATTTTATCGGTATCAGCCCCAAGAGCAAGATGGACAACATCAGCTTCTAAACCATCGATGACAGCACGGGTTTGGGAACCAGAACCACCATAGCTTTGTTTAAAAGTAACTTTTTGGTTTTGCTCCTTTTGCCATTTTTCCACAAATTTAGGGATAATTGCTTCGTGAGCTTGCTTGGTGACAGCAAAGGAAACGAGGGTTAGTTCGATATCTTTTTTAGGAGCACCTGCGGAAGCCGTTTGAGCGGTTGAGTTACTAGCTTTTGTCTCAGTTGCTGTGGGCTTGTTGTCGCTCGCGGTGCAAGCTGCCAAGGTGACGCTGATCAGCGCACCAGCTAAGAAGAAAGAGACAAATCTACGTCCCCATTTATGACTAAATATGCTGTTAAATAAATTAGCGATCGCCTTGTTGGACGATTGTAAAAAGCTGACAGGTTTCTGCCTTGAACTCATGAGCGTATCTCCAAGAAACTAATCTACGATATATTGATAGGGATACCGTGTTTAAATACCATACAATATTTTTCTTGGAGATACAAATAAAATCGGCACTGCTAATTTTTGGTATGAATCAACAATTCCTCAAAGCTTCGGAAGCAGATTTCGGTTAGCTCAGATCTTGCACCATTCTTGAAAGTGTTAAGTGGGAATGGGTTTAAGAATAATTTCAAAGCCATGACGAGCCGCAATATCGGCACTAATTTGAAGCTACCTGATAAGTTTCAACCAAAGGACAGAAGGGCATAAATTTATGCTGCTGCGACAGAATCAGAAGCGGAGTTTAACCTTGAGTTGTGTGCTGAAAAATGGGACAAGCAATATCCGTCGATCTCCAAGTCTTGGCGCAGTCATTGGGCGAATATTATCCCATTCTTTGCTTTTCCACCTGAGATTCGCAGGGAAATTTACACCACCAATGCGATTTAATCACCTTCCGTGGTCAGTGAGCTTGTCGAACTGATGAGGCTACTTTCAAGCTGGGCTATTTGGCGATGCGGAATATTTCTAAGAAATGGACGATGCCCATTCGTGACTGGAAACCCGCCCTTAATCGCTTTGCCATCCTCTTCGAGGATCGTCTCCACATATAGCTTATAGACTTTACACACTTTGCTTGACAGTCTCCAAAGTGCCGCCACTCATCTTTTAGGTTTTGATTTGTCCTATGTATCTCTTACGTTGCTATAAATAAAAAGATCGGAAGTGCAAAATACCTCCGATCTTTTTATTTGAGTTTTTTTGATCGTAGGAGGTCTATAAAAACTCGATCTGAGATGGTTTTGATATATCTGTAAGGCTTTTAAGCTATAATGGCAGAGTGTTTTTGAATCTTTACTCAAAATACATCCTAAAACACCATCAAGAGCGTTCTCAAAGTTTTTCTTAAAGTCCTCTTGCAAGCGACATATTTCTGGAGTTGTTTATCTTCATGCCTGAGCTCGTTACAGAAACTTATAATGCCAATCAGATCCAAGTACTTGAGGGTCTAGAAGCAGTTCGTAAACGACCTGGGATGTATATCGGCACAACGGGGCCAAAAGGATTACATCACCTAGTTTTTGAAGTCGTTGACAACAGCGTAGACGAAGCCCTTGCAGGTCATTGCGATCGCATTTTAGTGGAGCTTCTGCCCGATGGCTCAGTTTGTGTCTCCGATAACGGACGTGGTATTCCTACCGATACCCACCCCAAGACGGGAAAATCCGCCCTCGAAACCGTGCTAACCGTTCTCCATGCAGGGGGCAAATTTGGCGATGGCGGCTACAAGGTCTCTGGAGGATTGCATGGCGTAGGTATTTCCGTCGTCAATGCTCTATCGGAATGGGTGGAAGTATCGGTATGGAGATTAGAAAAGGTCTATAAACAGCGTTATGAAAGGGGATTTCCTGTTACGGAACTAATCGCTAGCAAAAGCGAAGAACCCATTCAACGTCGAGGTACTCAGGTGCGTTTCAAGCCTGATGCTCAGATTTTTACCACCCAAACTGAATTTGAGTATGACATTCTCGCCAGTCGTCTCAAGGAACTTGCCTATCTTAATGCTGGCGTAAAAATTGAATTTAGCGATCGCCGAGGCACAGAAGTTCGTACCGATATCTACTGCTATGAAGGCGGGATTCGCGAGTACGTTGCCTACATGACTCGCGAGAAAGAAGCAATTCACCCTGACATTATCTATGTTAATGGGGAACGCGATAATGTCGTGGTCGAGGTTGCTCTCCAATGGTGCATTGACTCTTACAATGATAACGTTCTTGGTTTTGCCAATAATATCCGCACGATCGATGGCGGAACTCACCTAGAGGGGCTTAAAACCGTTCTCACAAGGACGATCAACGCGACAGCAAGACGATTAAAAAAGATTAAAGAAGGCGAATCAAATCTAGCTGGCGAAAATGTCCGCGAAGGGCTGACAGCCGTGATCTCGGTTAAGGTTACCGATCCTGAGTTTGAAGGACAGACTAAAACTAAATTAGGTAATACTGAAGTTCGCGGGATCGTTGACTCCTTTGTGGGTGAAGTCCTCAATGAGTATCTAGAATTTCACCCCGCCGTGGCTACTTCAATTATTGAGAAAGCACTCCAAGCTTTTAATGCGGCTGAAGCTGCCCGTCGCGCCCGCGAGTTAGTCCGCCGTAAATCAGCATTAGAGTCATCAACATTGCCAGGAAAGCTTGCCGATTGCAGTTCCCGCGATCCCAAAGAGTCGGAAATCTTCATTGTTGAGGGAGACTCAGCGGGTGGCAGTGCAAAACAAGGACGCGATCGCCATTATCAAGCGATTTTGCCTCTGCGCGGTAAGGTGCTCAACATTGAGAGAGCCGACGATAGCAAGATTTATAAGAACAATGAAATTCAAGCCTTGATTACGGGTTGCGGTTTGGGTATTAAGGGTGAAGATTTTAATGAGTCGCAATTGCGTTACCACAAAATCATTCTGCTTGCCGATGCTGACGTAGATGGAGCGCATATTCGCACTTTGTTACTCACCTTTTTCTATCGCTATCAGCGTGAACTACTCGATCGCGGCTATATCTATATTGGCTGCCCGCCACTGTATAAGGTCGAACGAGGCAAAAATGCTCAGTACTGCTATACCGATCGCGACTTGCAAGCATTGCTCGAATCTTTCCCTGCTAATGCTAACTACAACATTCAGCGATTCAAAGGTTTAGGTGAAATGATGCCTCAACAGTTGTGGGAAACGACGATGAATCCTGCTACGCGATCGCTCAAACGTTTGACGATCGAAGATGCTGCTGAAGCCGATCGCATTTTTACAATTTTGATGGGAGATAAGGTGGCTCCCCGTCGCGAATTTATCGAGACTTATGGCTCGAAACTTGCGATTACTGAGCTGGATATTTAAATATTCCTGTATTTTATAGCTATAGCCAAATAAGTTAAGACATAAAACCCA
>NZ_LIRE01000281.1 GCF_001402795.1 Pseudanabaena sp. 'Roaring Creek' | reverse complement strand
AATCTTAAAAACAAGAGAGACGATGAAAAGTTAACTTTTCATCGTCTCTCTTGTTTTTTTGTTGTATTTTTTATGAAAAATGTAAAATAATGGGGTGGAATCTACCATATCAATCCATATCAATAGGCTCGAATCATGAAAATATACAAACCAAGTAATATTGCCTCTTCGCAAAGTATTTCTATCTTGGCAGTTGCTTCGCTCGTTTCAGGTGTAGCAGTTGGTAGTAGCGCTGCATTTATTAGTAAATTTATTTACTTTATTATTTTATTCCCTTTGGTTATGGGGTTTTCTACAGGAGCAACACTTGGCTTTATTGTTAAAAAAACTAAAATTCGCAATCCTATGATTTCCTTAGGGATGGGTTTGTTAGGAGGAATTATAACTTATGGCTCGCTTATGTATGGGCAGTACATCAATTTTCAACAGGAAACTGAGAAAGTTATGCTTCGTGAATATAATATTTCAGACAAGAGACAGGTTGAAGAGCAAACCAATGCAATTTTGCAGCAAGAAACTGGAGCATCAGGTTTTGTGGGGTTTGTGAAATTATCAGCGAAGGAGGGCACTACCATAAGTCGGGGAAGTAGCAAAATTAAACTTAACGATACTTTTAGCTATCTTCTGTGGGCGGTTGAATTAGGAATTGTTGGGTTTCTAGCTGCTTCCATACCATTTGGAGCGGCGGGTGAACCTTTTAATGAGGATGGAAATGATTGGTACGGAGATAAACAATGGGTAGGTAGTGTTACTGAGGAGTCGAAGGAAGAACTTATTCGTTTTCTAAATACGGATGATATATCAGGTGCTGCGGCAATTTTGTGCCTTGATTCCGAGCTTGCAATGCCACGTATTGACGTGCATATTCGCTCTTGTCCAAGTGCCATTGGTAGTGATTCTGTGGTTACAGTTAGCCATGTTTCAACTAATGCAAAGAAACAAGTGGAGTCGAAGAAATTATTGGAAGGTTTAGTTACCAGCGAACAGCGATCGCAACTCGTATCGAGGCGAAGTGAAGAAACTCCTAAGGATGGAGATATTGAAAAATCGTAATTTTAATATTTGATGTTGTAGAGGATTTCGATACTACAGGTTTATTACAGGTTAATATTTATTAAGTAAGTGGTTCAGCATAATTAGAAACCAAACCTATAGAGCGCACTGTCCACTACGTGGGCGATACGCTCTTATAGGCTTTAATTTTACCTATGCCTAGCTGCTTAGCAATACAAAAATTATTCTGAATTATTCTCAAGAGATTATGAAATATTGGCAATTAATTACAAGTATCGTCCTATCTGTATTCGTGTTTTTAATGCCATTGTCCGTCCAAGCTGCCAGTTCTTCTAGCGTTACTCGCTCAATTTTAAATGCGGTAGGTGGTGAAGACTTCTCTGGTAAAAATCTAATTCGTGCTGAGTTTACTAGTGTTACTTTAAAGAATGCTAATTTTACTAACGCTGATTTGCGTGGGGCTATTTTTAATGGCGTGTTATTGGATGGAGCGAATTTGCATGGGAGCGATTTTAGTTCGGGGATAGCTTATATTTCTAGATTTAAAAATGTCGATCTCAGCGATGCAATCCTTACTGATACCAATATGTTGCGCTCGACCTTTGATAATGTTGAGGTAACTGGGGCTGATTTTACGAATGCATTGTTAGATATGCAACAACTCAAAAAGCTTTGTATTAATGCATCGGGTACTAACTCTAAAACAGGGGTAAGTACTCGCGAATCTTTGGGATGTCCATAAAAAACTCAAACAAGCAAAACCAAAATTAGCAAGAATATTCTTGCTAATTTTGGTTTTGCTTGTTTCTTATTCTAAGGGTTCAACAGATACTCCTCGGATAATTCTTGAAAGCTCAGATTTCTCATCGACGGATACTCTGGTTGGCGAACCACTTAAAATCCTCTCGAATCCTTGGAATGAATCCTTAATCTGTGCGCCTTGATCGGTGATGATATATTCGCGAATGCGGCTGTCATGGCGCGATCCCCGCATCTTAAAGACATTGACTGCGCGGGACATTTGTCCACGAATTTCTACATATTGCAACAGAATAATTGTGTCTGTGATCGTAGAGATATGGGATTCAGTAATTGAATGCGATCCCATGAACTGATCGGTTGTATTTGTGAATAAACCAGTGATCTCTTCTTGCTTAACATAGCCCGTTAAGCCAATTACAAATTGTCTAAAAGTATTATTGCTTACGCCTCTTGCCAAGGCTGAGAGGGAGTCGATCGCAATGCGGGATGGCTTAAAGGACTCGATTTCAGATTTGATTACTTGTAGATGATCTTCTAGCCCAGAGGATTCAGGGTAAACACAAATAATTTTTAATAAACCCGAACTCTCCCACTTGTCAAAATCGGTTCCCCAAGAAGAAGCATTACGGGTAAGCTGCTGGCGAGACTCTTCATAGGCAAATAAAATTGCGCGTTCGCCATTTTCACAGCCGTTTTCAATAAACTTGCTTACCATTAGGGTCTTACCAGTACCTGTTGCCCCTGTGGTTAAAATAATTGAATCCTTAAAGTAGCCACCGCCACACATCTCATCAAGGGTTGCAATCCCAGAGGAAACTCTTGTATTAGAGGATTTTTGCGTAAGACGCATAGCTCCCAAGGGAAATATATTGATCCCCTTACTGGTCATTGTGAAAGGAAATTCGCCTTTCATATGAGTGGTGCCACGGAGTTTTAGGATTTCCGCTGTTCGGTGACGACGTTCTCCATCGAGGACATTTCTTAAAATAATTACATTATCGGAAACAAATTCTTCTACCCCAAATCTTGCTACGGGACCATATTCCAGCTCGCGCTCGGTGGTCATGACTGTGGTTACGCCTAAGGATTTTAGTCTCGCAACAATACGGAAAATTTCGCGACGGACTAGACCTAGGGAATCGTATTGCTGGAAGATGGCGGTCATGGAATCGATCGAGATCCGCTTTGCTTTGTATTTAATGATGGCGTATTGAATCCGTTCGATCAGAGCAGAAAGATCGAAATCTCCCACTACTTCTTGCCCTTCAGGATCGGGAGAGGCATCAAGAATAAATAATCTACCTTGATCGATGAGTTCTTGCAGATCCCAGTTAAAGCTATGGGCATTTTTAATAATGTCAGACGGAGATTCTTCAAAGGTAACAAATACCCCATGCTCATCTAGCCCAGTGATGCCGTTGTAGAGAAACTGCATTGCTAGTAGCGTTTTTCCAGTGCCAGATGTACCACTTACTAGGGTGGATCGCCCCTTGGGTAGCCCCCCATGAGTGATGTCGTCTAGCCCCTCAATCATGGTGCGTAGTTTTTGGACACCTAGCTCTTGCCTTTTATTATCGGTATTGATGTTGTTATTGTTTTCGATGGGTGAGCTAGTCATTGCCAATTAATTCCTCATATAGTAGATCTAGTCCGATTAATACTTTCTCTCGGTCGGACAAGTCGCCAATAATTTTTCTAACTGGGGGAGGCAAAACCTTTGCTAAGGTTGGCGTAGCGAGGATTTTATCTTCTTCAGCTAGTTGTGGATTTTTAAGCACATCAATGACCTTCAATGTATAAACTCCTTGAAACTCTTTCTCAAGGATATCGTTGAGCATTTTCAGCGCCCTCACCGAGTTTGGCGTGTTGCCTGCGACGTAGAGTTTTAGGACGTAGGTTTTACGAATCATTTCATTAATTTGGGTTGCTTCGGCTATTTATAACGTATCTCTTAAACTTCTGGGTAATAACTGCGGTTGGTTCCTGTGCTTTGAATGAATATAAATAGGGATATGAACAAAGTGTAGACAAAATATATGTAGAGTTTCAAGGTGGAGTTTCAAGATTACTGGGAGCGCAAACAACCTTAGATTTGTGAATATTTAGAATATTTATATTTATAGAGAGAGGCTTGGGGCAAGCGAGTTTCTCAGCGGAATTAAAGTCAGTCTATAGTTAGGCTATAGAGTATTTACGATCGCGGAATCGAGCGGCGGTATAGCTCGCAGAGGTGGGCAATCATGTCGATTAGCGTAATGCGATAGTCCAGTAAGATTTCATCATTGCGACCCTCTAGTCTTAATTGCTTGGCAAATTCGTCCATTAGCTCCATATGAATTTCGAGAACTTGGGATACGGAGATATCGGCAAAAAATGATAGATTAACGAATTCATCAATTTTTTGATTGAGGTTGTCATTTTTTTCTAAAAAATACTCAAGGATGATCGACCGATAGATGTTTTTTAAGCGTTCAATATACTCTTTTCTATCTTCGGGAGATAGATTGCGTAGGAATAATCGTGAATCGCGTTTGTAATACACCCCCAAATACCCCAATCTTTCATTAAGCTTTTGCGCTAGTCTCTGTTGTTGGACATTTAAAGATTCTGATGCGGCAGTATATGGAATGTTGACGAAGACTTGATGTTGAATTTGTGGCGAGATCTTGATAAAAGTGGCGATCGCCTGATCGATAATAATTGGTAGATCTTGGAGCTGATCGCGATGAATGCTGATACTAGCTCGGTAAAAGTCTTTTGATTCGCTGTATTCATAGGGAGGTTCGCTTTGTTCGTACAGATCTTCTAGAACTAGTATGGTAGGTATGAAAATATTTAACTTACCGAGGCGATCGAAGACAGCCTCAATATCTCTCCTGATATCTTTAAATATAACTAGACAATCTTGGGCATTTTGAGTTTTTGTTAGTAAACTTACAATTGCTTCAACATCTGAAACTACCGTAAAGGTGTATCGCTCCTCAGGTAAAAAGACGGCAAGGCTAGATTTAGTTTGGTTGACATTTGCTTCTGCCACCAAACAGCATACTTGTAGATTGGACAACACAGGCACTGGCTATTGGTGGTTGGAATGGCTGGGACTTTATCTTAATCTTTATTTTCGCACTTAAATAGCGAAATCATGTGAAATTGATGATCGTACTATATATAAAAATTTATAGACAGTTAGCGATGAATAGCACTTACTAAAAATGACCCGTAAGGGTTTTAGCATATGGACTCCCTCATATTAAATCAATCTTTAGAGATATATGGACAGTCGCTAGTAGCTATTTGCCGACTGCCCACGGATGTCTCCGAAGCATTAGCCTTGCTTAAAAAAGGATGGTCTAATGTTGTAGTGCTTGATCAAAACGATCTGCCACAAGGATTATTTAATGCAAGATGTTTGCTAAATTGGCAATCTGAATCGGTTAGTTTCTCGTTTATTGCGCCCTCTCTCGCTTTAGAAGACATCGATCTAGAGCCATTGCCTGCGATTTCGATGGCGATGACGATCGCTGATTTTTTGCAAAGAATTTCGCAATATCGCCATTCCGCTGAAGTTTGGGCTTTGGTCGATGCCAAGGGCAAATTCACGGCTCTTCTCGAAGTCACAAAATTACTGCGATCGCTCATTCAAATTGAACAAAGTCAAAGCCCATCGATTACTTCGCTGCTATTACCCCTGATCTATCAATTGCCCTTACCTGTAATGATTAGCGATTTAGATGGGGCGATCGTGGGCATGAATGCGGCTTGGCGCAATAGTCTACATGAGAGTTTAGCTATTGTCAGTTCTACGAATGCTGACCTATTGCAGGAAGAGAGATCTATGAATGCGGGAGTTGCGGCAGACGATCCGCAATTGCTGCAAACTACTCCCGTAACTCACCAATTCTGCACGACCGATGGCGCATCTTTTACATGGCAAGTAATCAATGTTTCCTTACAGGGAGCTTTGCAGGGTTTGGATCTATCGATCGCCTACGATATTACGGCGCAAAAAAATCTGGCGCAAGAATTATCAGGTTTAAGTCGGGTCAAGGATGAATTCTTAACCTGCATCAATCACGAGCTAAAAACGCCGTTAACCTCGGTAATTGGCATTGCTAGTTTATTGACCAACCATACTTTTGGGGAACTGAACGATCGCCAAAGCCGCTATGTAAAAATGATTCACCAGAGTGGGCGGCAACTGGTTTCGATCATTGATAATATCTTCGACCTTGCTAAGGCTGAGTCAGGGCAATTAGAGTTATACGCCGAGACGGTTTCCGTACGAGAGGTTTGCCAAAAAAGTATTCAGCAGGTCAAGAAGCTCGTTCAACAGGATTCTACGATTTTCCGTAACTATCACTTTGAGGAAGGATGGGATCTGGATATTCAGCTCGATATCGAGCCCACAGTCCAGACTGTTTATGCCGATGAGACGCGATTGCAGCAAATGCTGGTGAGTCTTCTTTCCAATGCCTTTAAATTTAGCTTTTTGCCATCGGAATTGGTGGATGATGAGCCATCTACGCCTCCTAAAATAGGAGTTACCGCAAAATGGTGGGAAGGTTGGTTGGCAATTACAGTCTGGGATCAAGGGATTGGGATCCCTGAGGAAAAACAAAACCTAGTATTTCAAAAATTTCAACAGGTAGAAAGTGTTCTCACGCGCCGTTTTGAAGGGACGGGTGTGAGTTTGATATTGACTAGACATTTAGCCCGTTTGCATGGTGGGGATATTACCTTTGTATCGCAGGTGAATGTGGGTAGCCAATTTACCATTCTATTACCCCCTGAGCCAAACAATCCCCATGTGAAGTTGGGACAGGATCGCCAGCTTGATATCAGTCATAGCCGTTTAGTCTTGATTGTGGAAACTTCGACTGAAGTCGTCGATTGGCTGAGAAATACGTTGACGCAGCTAGAGTATCAGGTGGTAGTGGCGCGATCGGGGACAGAAGCCCTCGAAAAAGCTCGGCGTTTACAGCCATGTTTAATTCTTTTAAGTCCTCATGTACCGATGTTATCGGGATGGGATGTTTTAGCTTTACTCAAGGGAGATTTAGTAACGCAACATATCCGCGTGGTGATGATGAAACGCCCAGATGAACCGAAAATAGCGGTTCATCAAGCTGATGGAATTTTGCTCAAGCCCCTGAACGCAAACGAACTGAGCCACTTTTTACCCAACCATGTCCCTACACCTAAACCCCTCAAATTTTTATACTTAAATCAGAATTTGGAAGAGTCGGTTATTGAGCTATTGCAGGAGCTAGGGCATTGTCTTTTGGAGGCGGAGGACTTCGCTCAATGCGATATTTTAGCTAAGATCTGGCTGCCAGATCTATTTTTACTTGATGGCGATAATCAGTCTTTATTGCAATGCCTAGAAGATATTAGTCAGTTAGAGATACTTGCCGATTTGCCGATTTTGATCGTTACGAAATCGGCGATCGCGGAAATAAATTGGCTGCAAAAGAAATTTGCAAACTTAGATTTATATGATTGTCTAGGGCTCGATCTAGATCATTTAGATACAGCTAGAGATAAGATTTTGTTGGTTTTACATCAGTCAATCTCAAATGCCATGTGCTATGTTTTACCCCAGTCCCCGCTTGATGCTCGCACCTTGGACCGTAGTCTATGATAATGTAAGTAAAAATGCAAAAACATTAGTTATATAGAGTTTGAGCCATTTCGCGGAACAAATTTGCACAGCGATCGAGCTAGATTTAGGAGATATTATTTAGATTCTGAAGGATTTTAAAAATAGATCTACTAATTTTTTAAGTATGAGTGCTGGTTATATTAACAGTTCTATTAGTAACCAGTAGTAATTTTTATTTGTATATAAAAAGAGTTAATTGAGTAATAGTGCGAACTAGAAAATATCACTAAATATTACTAAATATCTAAAATATCTAAATATTAAGCTGTATATTAAATTGTACTCAGGGAGTGCGAGTTACCATGGATCGAAAGGCTAAGTCCCTAAATACTGAAAATAAAAGTAGGACTGAAGTCATTCGAGTCGGAGTCATACACTCCTTGAGTGACTTAAGAAATGACGCAAGTGGTGATGATGTGGGCAGCGAAACCCTCATCAAAGATGCCACCTTGATGGCGATCGCGGAAATCAATCGGTCTGGCGGCATATTAGGTCGAGCCATCGATCCCATCGTAGTGGATATTGCCCCTAACGATCAGAATATTGCCTTGCAAACAAAAGCTTTAATTACCGAACTAGAAATTAAAAATTTATTTGGTTGCGGGACATCCTCGAATCGCAAAAGTTTGATTCCCCTGCTCGTCAAGACGCAATCGCAACTATGGTATCCCTATGGCTATGAAGGGCTAGAATGCTCGCCTAATATCTTTTATACAGGGACATGTCCGAACCAAGTCGTTCAACCCGCCATTGATTGGCTGCTGCAACATAAGGGCGATCGCCTGTACTTAATCGGGACAGATGGTATTTACTCCCGTACGGTTAATAAGATTATTCGCGCCCAACTTAAGCTGCAAAATGGGCTTCTCTTAGGTGAAGACTATATTCCGCGTAATATCACTAATTATCGCGATATTATTGCCAAAATCAAGCATATTGCGCCAACTACGGTAGTTATCACCCTTTCTTTAGAAAATTCTGTCGCTTTTTTGCGGCAGTATGCCGAAGCGGGAATTACGGCGGCGGAAATTCCCGTGCTTGCTTTACGGTTTACCGATTTAGAATTGCGGCAGCTATGCGATCGCCTTCAGCAAGACCAGATTGAGTTAGGAGCGATCGCGGGACATTTAGCAAGCGCTAATTATTTTCAGAGTCTCGATACTAGCCAAAATCAAGATTTTTTGCAGAAAGTAGCCCATTGGTTTGAGGCAGGTCAAAAAACACTGCCAGTGGTGCATGGAACGATGCAGTCCGCCTATAGTCAGGTGTTTTTATGGAAACAGGCGGTAGAGTCTGCCCAAACCTTTGATGTGATTGCGGTTCGCCAAGCCACCTATGGTCAGAGCTTTGACTCGCCTGCGGGGAAAATTGTCTGCGATTGCAACCAACATATTTGGACAGCCTGTCGGATTGCCGAAATTTCTAGTGCGGGCAATTTTGAGATTCTCCATACCATCGATCCCATTAAGCCAATGCCTTGGTTGGGGGTAGAAGACCTACCTGCAAACACATCCACCGTAGCGATCGAGCTGCTTGCCGACATCACCCAAGGCATTCAGCAGAGTTGGCAACTCGAAAAAGATGCGCAAGATTTGGAAATGACGATCGCGGAGCTCTTAGGGCGAGGACATGGCAAGGGTCGGAATCAACTGGCTCCTGAGATCACCCGTGCGGTGATGTCGAAATTATTTAATGCCAATCAACGTTTGCTGAAGACACAGGCGGATTTGTTAAATGTCGAAGGAGCCTTGCGGGATGCCAATGAATTGCTAGAACAGCGTATTGAGCAGCGGACGATCCAATTACAAAAAACGATCAAGCGTCTTCAAAATGAAGCCACGGATCGACAGCAAGCGGAGATGCTATTAAGGGAAAGTCAGCAAAGATTTTCGGCGATCGCTGACAATGTGCCAGGAGTAGTCTATCGAGCCATCTTACACCCCGATGGCGAAGTCTCAATGCCCTATATCAGTCCCCGTACACAGGAAATATTTGGCATATCGGTTGAGGAGTTCACCGAGCATTTGGAATGGGTATTTGATATGGCTCATCCTGAGGATCGTGCCGAACTCAACGAGATCGTCCAAAACTCCGCTGAAGCTCTGATCACTTTCGAGCATGAGTATCGGGTTTCCAGTCTGTTTGAGAAAGTGAAATGGGTCAGAATTATTTCTCAGCCCCATCGACATGAAAATGGCGATACGGTTTGGGATGGCGTGATTATTGATATTAGCCATCAAAAGCAAATTGAAGAATCGCTTCGCCAAGCGGAGGAGAAGTATCGCAGCATTTTTGAACGGGCGATCGAAGGTATCTTTCAAGCGCTACCCGATGGCTGCTATACCAATGCCAATCCCGCCCTCGCCAATATTTATGGTTATGAAACACCTAGCGACTTATTAACTAAAGTTGCGGACGATCCCTATCGGTTATTTACAGAGCCTGAGCGCTATCGAGATCTCTTGCATCAGATTTCTACTAATGGTGCGGTCAATGGTTTTGAGGCTCTGGTTTACAAGAGCGATCGCAGTATCATTTGGATTTTGATTAATGCCAAAGCCAATTACGATCGACAGGGGAATTTCATTTCCTACGAAGGTCTGGTGCAAGATATTACGGAACGCAAGCAAACCGAGCAAGCTCTAAAAGCGGAACAGGAAAAATCGGAAAATTTATTGCTTAATATTTTGCCCAAGGCGATCGTGAGCGAGTTGAAATTAGGACACAATACGATCGCCTCTAGATCGGATAATGTGACCATTTTGTTTGCGGATATTGTGGACTTTACGGCACTATCCACCCAAGTTTCTCCTAACGATCTCGTCACGATGCTGAATGAAATTTTCTCTTCCTTCGATTTGTTAGCCGATCGTTTGGGATTAGAAAAAATCAAGACCATTGGGGACGCTTACATGGTGGTGGGTGGGTTGCCCACCGCCCGAGCTGATCACGCAGAAGCGATCGCGGAAATGGCCTTGGCGATGCAAAGAGCTATTGCTCAGTTTAAACGGGGAGATGACACGACTTTTCGGTTACGCATTGGCATTAATACGGGAGCGGTCGTTGCAGGGGTAATTGGCATTCGCAAATTTATTTACGATCTCTGGGGGGACGCGGTTAATATTGCCAGTCGTATGGAATCTCACGGTTTGGCGGGCGGTATTCAAGTCACGCAATCCACCTACGATTTACTTCAAGATAAATATTCCTTCTGGTATCGCGGTAAGGTCTTTATCAAAGGAAGAGGTGAAATGGATACCTATATGCTGCTAGATCGAAAATTCCCTTTGTCTACCTTAGAAATCCCAGAGTTAAACTCTACGAGCGTCTGATGGGAGATAAGTAGTTCAGCATAATTAAAAACTAAACCCAGAAGCGAGTACCGCCCCCTCAGCGGGCGGTACTCGCTTCTGGGTTTTAAGTTTATTTATACTTAGCTGCTTACTCGCGATACTATTAGTTATTTACCTTATGACGACGATCGCTTACCTTGGTCCTGCGGGCACCTATTCAGAAATAGCAGCCTTGCGGTATTTGCAGCTTAGTTATCCAGACTTAGAGCCAGATAATTCACTGATGGTTCCCTATTCCACCATTCCCCAAGCGATCGATGCGGCTGAGCGGGGACAGGTGGAGGTAGCTGTCGTGCCTATAGAGAACTCCATCCAAGGGGGGGTAACGATGACCCTTGATAGCCTCTGGCAATCAGAATCATTGCAAATTCAGCAGGCGATCGTTTTGCCGATCGCCCATGCCCTGATTAGCTGCGCCCAAAATCTTGAGGACATCCTGACAGTCTATTCCCATCCCCAAAGTCTAGCCCAGTGTCAGCGATGGCTCGAACGCCACTTACCCAAGGCTCGCCAGATTGCGACGGACTCCAATACCGATAGACTCCATCAGGTCGCGGAGGATGCCACGTTAGCGGCGATCGCCTCAAAATATGCTGCGGAAATATATAATTTACCGATCCTGAACTTTCCGATTAACGATCGCCCCGATAACTGCACCCGCTTTTTAGTGTTAGGGCGCACTGCTCCCACTACTCAGGGAACCCATTCATCTCTTGCCTTTAGTCTTGATCGCAATAGGCCAGGAGCCTTAGTCAAGACCCTATCCGTATTTGCCGATCGCCAAATCAATCTAAGTCGCATTGAATCGCGTCCCACTAAGCGATCGCTTGGCGAATATATTTTTTTCATCGATGTCGAAGCGCCGATCGCCGATCCCAATTTAGATGAAGCCTTAGAAGAGCTAAAAAATGTTACGGAAAACCTGAAAATTCTTGGTAGTTATGCGATCGCTTCCGATGATATAGCTCTAGTCACTTAAGTGAGGAAAACAGACCCAATAGATATAGTCGTTTTAAATAACTTGTAGACGGGCTTCGACTTCGCTCAGCCCTCGGTGTAAGCTAGCTGAGCGAAGTCGAAGCTGTAGTTTTTATTTGAATTATCTATA
>NZ_LIRE01000280.1 GCF_001402795.1 Pseudanabaena sp. 'Roaring Creek' | reverse complement strand
GATTTAATACCAATTCACGAAAGTGTGACAACACTTTTGTGAATTAAACACCAAACCCAGTAAGGTTTTGAGATTCCCAAAATGGCAACGCCATTTTGGGAATTGGTATAAGTGACTGTAGCTATATTGTTTAATAGGAAGGAAAACTTCGAGCTAAAAAGGCACCTATGGCAGATAAAACACCACGTATAAATATTCCCCCTGAAGTCAGAAAATATGTCTTCGATCGCAATAACTATCAATGTCAAAGTTGCTACAAAACTGACCTGAGCGCCAAGACATTACAAATCGATCATATTATTCCGTTAGCTGAGGGGGGAAGCAATGATCTTAGCAATTTGCAAACTCTTTGCGCCAAATGTAATAGCCAAAAAAGAGACAAGATCGATCCGCGCTTTCGGAGATTATTTAGCGATTGAATTAAAGGCTCTCTCATGTATAATTCATAGCTATTTACATAGCTATGTAAATAGCTTATTTCTCTATGGTTACTAATCTTGTAAAACCGCCAGTAGAAAGTTTTTGGAACGAATACAACATTCGCCTCGAACCTTGGAGTATTGGCTACGATGCGCCAGTCAGCATCAATCCTGAAGAGATTCCCACTAACGATAAGATAAACACCGAGGTCGAAGTAAGTAATGCTCAGTGGCAGCCCATTAGGGCAGCGATCGCCCCAGAGCTTCCCAATCAAATCTTATTTATTGATGGACGTTTGCGTCTAGATGCTAGATTTTTGGGACGGATTGACGATGAAATTTTGTATGGAGCTTTTGCGACGATCGCCGTCGGCGCAGTGCTCGTAGATCGGGTTAAGAGTCGAGCCAAATGTATTGCTACTGAAATCAAACGGATTATCGCAATGGGGGGAAACTTAACCGCTCCACCCACCGTAATTCCCTGTCCTATCAGTGGTCGAGGCGATCTTAAATATGATTATTGCTTAACCAATAGCAACAATGAGCCCGATACCCCTTCGCAAATCGTCCAGAGTGCCATGCTTGATGAGGAACTGCGGATTGCCAACGAACTATCGCTAAATAAGGACTTAATTCACGAAGACACCTTAATCGTGCGCGATGGTCCCTTGCTCTATCGCGTTTATCAAACTCCTTTCGCGACCATTGGCTATGTCAAAACCATGGGCAAGGCTTACCTCAAGGGAGAAAACGCGCAAATTATGCGATCGCTTAAGGTGGGAGAACGCACGCCGATTTTTCGGATTGCCAATACGCATGGCTCGAACCTCAGTTGGTATTTGCGATCGGGGAGTCAGGATCTCAATTATAAAAAACTGGGCTACCACGATTTACATGGGATCATTCGGATCGATCTCGATGGAGGGCTAGACCTCGCCCATGCCAAAGCGATCGCCGATCAAAGCACCTATTTAATTCCTCAATATGCATCCCATCCTAGTCGCGATCCCCGCGCACCACAAAATTTAACACCCGTTGGCGCTTTAGAAAAAGAGCTAGGACGGAGAATGGGCAGTCGCGAATTAATTTCCCGCCGTTTGCGTGACTTTCTCGCCAAATCCGCCATTAATTCCCTATAGATTCCCGATTCCCCATTCAAAACCGCCAGCAATTCATGCAAGCAATTTAATATGCAAACTGGGGCTTTGCGATAGGAGAATGGGCATAGGGGAGTATTATGAATATGTAAGAGGATTGTTATAGTATTTTTAGAAAATATTCCGACGCATTTGCAAATGCTACAAAAACGCCCCCCCCATCCTAAATTTAATTTGATTTTTATTGCTTTTCTGGGGCTATGTATTGATGTCTCTGGAGCTATCTTACTCCCACAAAGTAAACAAGGAGTTATTGCTCAAAATGGCATTCAAGTTCGGACTAATCAATGGTTAAAAGTTGAAAAAGTATCGGGGAATGTCACCTATCGTAATTTATATAACTATGAGAATCGTTCTGCCCAAAATGGCGATCTCTTGCAAACTCCCAGCGATGAAATTTCCACAGGAGCAAATGGCACGGCGGTTTTAAGCGTCGATACGGGGGTAGGTTCGATCTATGTTTCTGAAAACACAACTATTAGAATTAATTCCTTTAAAATAGCCGCTGATAATGGTCGGATTACTAATTTATTTGTACCGCGTGGCAAGGCAAGATTGCAAATAAGAAAATTTACCAATCGCGGCTCTCAACTTAATATTCAAACCCCTGCGGGAATTAGTGGAGTCAGGGGAACTAGATATATCGTGCAAGCTAAAAACAGTGGCGACATGGTGATTACAACTCTTCAAGGAAGTGTGGCTACTACAGCTCAAAACCAGACCAAAATGGTCAATGGGGGATTTCAAAATTTGACCGTAGTCGGACAGCCACCTTCAACGCCAGTTCCTATTAATAATGATGCGAGTTTGAGATATGCGATCGATCGCCGTGCATCGGGTTCAGGTCGGTCTATTGTTTTGATCGGTTACACCAATCCTTTTAACACTGTTAAGGTAGAGGGAAAAGAGCAAGCTTTAGATCGCAGTGGAAAGTTTTATCTGCAATTGCCAGCCCCTTCCAGTTTAAAGATCGCAGTAACGGTGGAAACCACTACGGGGAAAATACAAGTCTATGAGATCCCTATTCTCTAAGTTGATTTCTCGATTAGTTCCTAGACTATTGCTGAATCATCCTATCAATAGTAAGCGATCGCGATTGCTACAAACGATCTGGCGCGTTTTACCAACCCTATTTGCCACGGGCATCACTTTATTACTGGTGCTATATTCGGGCTTTTTACCACCTATCGAATTGTTTGCCTACAATAGCTTTACGCATTGGCGAGGCGATCGCCCTTGGGACGAACGGTTGATGATGATTAGCATCGATGATGAGAGTATCCAAAAACTGGGTCGATTTCCATGGACGCGCGATCGCTATGTTCAGCTTTTACAAAAACTCGAACCCGCAGAACCCAGTGTTATTGGGTTTGATATTTTATGGTCTGAGCCCAGTGGCAACGATCGGGAACTGGCCGCCGCAATTGAGCGATCGCAAAGAGTAGTGCTCGCGATGGCTTGGGATAAATCGGGTCAGCCCTTGTTACCTGTAGAGCCGATTGGCGATGCAGGCGCGGCAGTTGGGCATATTCTCAAACGGGAGGATATTGATGGAATTGTTCGTCAAGTGGATTTACAAATCCATGATGTGCCAACTCTTGGCGTTGCCATGCTACAGACCTACGATCTGACCAATGCCACGGTTAATCTATTACCTCAACTAAACCAGACCTTAACTATTAATTGGACAAAGCGAGTTAAAGATATTCCTCAAGTATCATTCAGCGATGTTATTAACGATCGGGTTCCCGCCTCTGTCTTCTATCATAAAATTATCTTAGTCGGTGCAACTGCTTCAGGGATAGATAGTTTAGTCACTCCCTTTGACCGCAATCCGCCTGCCAGTGGCGTGCATTTACATGCCATGGTTTTACAAAATTTACTCCAAAAGAATTCGCTGGTAGTTACCAACGCCAATGACATCTGGATTTTGGTTCTAGTGAGCAGCCTGATCCTTAGTTTACTCTCACCCAGAAAGAATTTATGGATCGGGAGTATCAGCGCTTTGGCTTTGGCTGGAATCTGGGTAATTACGGCTTTTGTCGCTTTTACTGCTAATTACTGGATAGCGATCGCCGTTCCTATGTTGATGGTTCTGTTAACGGGATTCGCGATCGCGCTACAGGAGCGTTGGCAAGTGAGGCGATTCTTGCAAACTGCCAAAATTCAGCTTGACTACGAATCAACCCACGACCATTTGACAGGATTGTACAACCGTTTGCAGTTTGAGAAGATTTTACAAAACCTACTCCATCAAAATATTTCATCTTTTCCCGAGCGCGATCGCCCCCATCTTTTAGCGATTCTCTGGATTAATATTGCTCGATTTAAAAATATTAATGATACCTTTGGACATCCCATTGGCAATTTGCTCATTGTTGAAGTCAGTCAATGCTTGCGGAGTACCGTACCTTCCCAAGTAGCTATTGCTCGTTTTGGAGGAGCCGAATTTGTCATCCTTTTGGAGAGTCTGGGCGATGAGCAGGAAGCGATCGCCATCGCCGATGAGATCCAAAGCAAATTTAAAATTCCTTTTATAATCGCAGGAAGCCAAATTGATATTTCGGCAAATATTGGTATTAAATTCCATCAAATTAATCCTATCGAAGATCGAAATTCTTCAGAGATAAACTCGCCTGAGATCCTTTTGAGGGATGCGGATACCGCAATGTTTTATGCCAAAAAATTAGGAATCTCCTGCAATCAGGTCTTTCACATTTCCATGCGCGAAAGAGTGCTCAAGCGCCTACAGCTCGAAAAAGATCTTCGTAAAGCTGTTGCGATCAGTCAAGACATTCAGAATCAACCCCATCAAGAATTTCTCATCTATTATCAACCAATCCTCGCCCTCAGTAATATGCAGATCGTAGGTTTAGAAGCCTTGATTCGGTGGCAACATCCCGAACGTGGATTGATATCACCTACTCAGTTTATTCCTCTGGCGGAGGAAACGGGGCTGATCGTTCCTATTGGTGATTGGATTATGCGAAATGCCTGTTTACAGCTCAAGTCTTGGCATCAGAAATTTCCCAAAGCCAAAGACATTACCATCAGTGTCAATCTATCTCCTAAGCAGTTAGCCCAGAAGGATGTACTCGAAAAATGTCTCAATATTCTTCAGCAGACCCAGTTATCGCCAGAACACCTGAAGATTGAATTAACGGAAAGCTCGATAATGGAAAACCCCAACTCGGCGCTAACTATCTTAAATCAGATGCGTCAAGCAGGTATCAAGATTTATATTGATGACTTTGGTACTGGTTATTCCTCGCTTGCCTATCTACATAAGTTTCCTTTTGATGGTTTAAAAATTGACCGTTCGTTTGTTAATAATATCCATACCAATACCAATGGGATGGGCATTCTCCAAGCAATTATTGCTTTAGCTAAGAGTGTTAAGGCACATATTGTGGCAGAAGGGATTGAAAGCTTAGCCCAGTTAAATTATTTACAAGATTTACTTAGTGAAGATGGGGATGGACAGGGTTTCTTTTTGTTTAGACCGCTTGATGTTAAGGCGATCGAAGCCATCTTTCAATCTATATAGCAGTCCTAATTCCCAAACTTTACAGCGCTTTGCGCTAAAACCCAAACCAAGGAAATTTTTGAAAGCGTTGCGAAGCAACGCTTTCAAAAATTTCCTTGTGGTTCGTTTGATTGGTAATTGCTGTAAGAAGAGAATGGTGCTTTGTGCTGTCATTCTCTTCTTAATAACAAAGCTGAAAATGGCTACGCCATTTTCAGCTTTGCGAACCCTTGTACTAATTTTGCGATCGCAACTTTAGAAACCATTTAAGAATTCACTAGATCCCCCCCAGCCCCCCTTAAAAAGGGGGGATAATTAAATTCTTCCCCCTTTTTAAGGGGGATTGAGGGGGATCTCTTAGAGTTTTTGACCGCAGAAAGTAATTCTTAAATGGTTTCTTAG
>NZ_LIRE01000279.1 GCF_001402795.1 Pseudanabaena sp. 'Roaring Creek' | reverse complement strand
TATAGCTGCCGCCAACTGTATCAGGACATAAAACCCCAAAGAGAGTTGCCGCGCTCCGCGCGGCAACTCTCTTTGGGGTTTTGATTTTGTCCTAACAAAACTGGCGGCAGCTATACTTAGTGATTGCTGAAACAGTTTGCTCACAAGCCCAATGCCATAATTCAAATGCTTTCAGCAATCAGTGACCTCGAAATCAAGAATGAGCCACCCAAGAATTTTCCAGAGTTCTGAATTTTTTCAACCCACCGATCGCGAACCAATTCGTTCGGTTATCACAGAATCTCCTGAGGCTGCGATCGTCGCTTGGTATATCCAGCCAAATCAAGAGATCTCTCCCCATATTCACCCCAACGGACAGGATACATGGACGATTTTGCAGGGAAAGGGTGAATATTATCTGGATACATCTGGTAATACTAAGACTATTCTCGCGGGGGATGTGGTAGTTGCCTATCCTAATTGTGTGCATGGAGTCTTTAACAACAGCGATGAGCCATTGATTTTTATTTCGGTGGTAGCGCCTGCTGCCGCAGGCTATCAGTTAGTTGCGATCACCAAATAAGTAATGAATTCCGCAAGAGCCCGATCTCAATTTAAATAAATGAAAAGCCATGAAAGAACTGATTCAATACTTTTCGGAAATCCAATTAGATAAGTCAGTACTTTGGTGCTACCTAATCTGGTACGTTGTCATTGTCTCTTTCTATTTTGATCCTTCCCCGAAGATCTGGAGTAATTCCATTGGAATCAGTGCGGTAATAGGAACGGGGTTGATGCTCAGCATCTCTTCTAATGGAGCGAATCAACGAGATACTTGGCAGACTTTCAGGTTATATCTCATGCCATTTTGTGTGTCTAGTTTCTCCGCTTTAATTAAAGATAAGGGCTTTATCGTATTTATTTCTCCCCATATCCAAGAAAACTTAGTTGCTCTGTCCTGCTGTATAGCCTTTGGCATGATTATTTGGGCAATCAAATCATTCAACCAAAAATCCATCTCAAGAAACGTTAATAAATGACTAAGTAGCTGTTGCCAAGGGTATTTCAATAAGAGAATGGTGGTGCGAAGCACCACCATTCTCTTATTGACGCAAATTCTCTGTCCCTAGGGATAGAGTAACCATGCAAATTTACCAATACCTAAGCCAAAATATAAGGCGATCGCCATGACGAATAACAAGCTGGAAGCAATCATCAGTAGGCGATCGGCAGTTTTTAAGGCAGACTCATGGAGATAGGTACGTTGGGAACTCCCTGAAAAAGCTTTGGATTGCAGCACGATCTCTAATTTTTGGGACTTTGAGAGAGAATTTAAAATCAAAGGAATCGCAATCTTGGCATACACACGCCCTTTTTGCAGCCATCCCATTTTCTCAAAGTTTAAACCCCGTAATCGTTGTGATTCGATAATGGACTGGGATTCTGCGAGTAAAAGCGGTACAAATCGTAAGGTTGACGAGAATATAAATACTATTTTGTAAGGGATTTTTGCTCTTACCATGCCTACTGTCATTTGATTGACATCGGTAGTAAAAATTGCTAGTGGTATTACCAAAATCATTGTCAAGGTTTTAAAAACGATATTCAAGCCATAGAGAGTTCCTTCCCAACTCATTTTTGCCCCGCCAATTAACCACCATGCATTAGGTAGACTTACTAAAGTCGTTAATTCAGTTTTATGCGCCAGTAACTTAACCTGCTCCACATTAAAAAAGCCCATGCTCAAAATCAAGAAAATATAAAAAGGAATCATCAATTTAAAAACTCCCCCTAAATAATTAAGCTTGACTCCAGCAAACAAGCAGGAAATTATCATGCTCAGCATCAAAATACCACCAGCGATCGGGCTTTCCCAAAGAAAGGCAAGGATAGTCACGGTGAGCATCATTAATAGCTTTGATCGAAAATCTAGGCGCGTAAAGAGCGAATCATACTGAACGGTTTGTAGTTTCATGGTCTGTTTTTAAATTTATTCAAGTGTTGTCTTACTTCAGTGAATTGGTATAAGTAGTTCAGCATAATTAAAAACTAAAATTAGATAAGGTTGTACCGCCTGCTACGCAGGCGGTACAACCTTATCTAAAATAATTTGCGAATTCTGTCGCGGTAATTGAGTTATATTCCCGATCGCTAATTTCACTAAGTTTTTGTGATAGCACGACAGATTGCGGTGGCGTGAGATAGGTGGACTTTAATAGATCCGTTTGATGGTAGGCTTGGCGCAATGGGGCATCCAGTAGCAGCGTTCCTTTGCCCATCACGATCGCGCGATCGGCATATTCAGGCATGAGGTATAAATGGTGGGTGATGACAATTACCGTTTTGCCCATTTGGTGCAATTGCCGACTGACCTCTAGGATCGATGCAGCTCCCTGATAGTCTTGTCCTGTGGTTGGTTCGTCAAAAATAATGATCTCAGGATTCATCGCCAATAAAGCGGCAATGACGATCCTTCCCCGCTCTCCCTTGGGTAAAGACAATGGATGGGCTTGACGGTGTTCCCATAGTTGCATTGCCTTGAGGCTGCGTTCGGTTTCTTGCTGGATGCGCTCGCTTGTATACCCAAGAAAAGGCAAGGCGAAAGCAACTTCTTTCTCAACGGAAGTATTAAAAATTTGATTGTCAGGATTTTGGGCGAGATAGCCGATGGACTGCGCGAGATCACTCACCGATAAAGCTTGCGTGGAGCGATCGCCGACTAACACCTTGCCCGATGTTGGTTGCAGTAGATTGAGAAAATGCTTTACTAAGGTACTTTTGCCCGCTCCATTCTGCCCGACGATCAATACATATTCGCCTTGCTGGATATCGAGGGAAACATTTTTGATGGCTTCCGTTCCGTCAGCATAGGTATGGTATAGATTTTGGACTGAGAGAATGGGGCTGTTACTTTTGGGGAATGGGGGCGTAAATATCGGGGGCACAGTGGGCTGAAGGTGCGATCGCAATCCTGCGATCGCATTAATTCCCGATGACAAGGTAACAGGAATGTTAGGGATCGCAATTCCCTTTTGCTGAATTTGGCTAAATGCCTGTGCTACTTCAGGTGGACGTAGTTGATTTTGTTCGAGCAGATCGACCTGTGCATAGATTTCGGCGGGAGTCCCGATGGCTACCAATTGCCCCTCTGAGAGCAAAGCAAGGCGATCGCAAAATTCTGCCATTTCCTCAGCAGCATGGGAGACCATGACAATCGCCATGCCCAGTTCGTCTTTTAATGCCTTAACGGTAGCAAAAACTTCCTGCGCTCCGATGGGATCGAGTTGGGAAGTGGGTTCGTCAAGGATGAGTAGAGCGGGTTTTAATGCTAGCGCCGCCGCGATCGCTAGACGTTGTTTTTGACCACCTGAGAGTTCTTGAGGATTCTTTTTTTCAAATCCTGCGAGACGTACCGATGCGAGAACATGGGGAATCCGCTGGAGGATCTCGGCACGAGGCACGCAGAGATTTTCGAGGGCAAAGGCGATTTCGTTTTCGACCGAGGTGGCGGTAATCTGCACTTCAGGATCTTCAAAGACGATCCCCACATGACGAGCTAACTCGCTGACAGGATGTTCGAGGCTATCTAAACCCGCGATCGCGATATTCCCAAAAAAGCGACCTCCATAAAATTGGGGAACGATTCCCGTAAGAGCAAGACATAGAGTCGTTTTTCCTGCCCCAGTCGCGCCCACAATCCCTAAAAATTCCCCCTTTCTAATCGTTAAAGAAATATCCTTTAAGACCCTCTCCTTGGTATTGGGATAGATATACGAAACTTTATCGAGAATGGCGATCGGTTCCATAATATTCCATATATTTTTGCTTGCTAGTTGATGGCTAGCCTCATGATGCTCGGCTATTATTCTACTTTGTTATACCAACT
>NZ_LIRE01000278.1 GCF_001402795.1 Pseudanabaena sp. 'Roaring Creek' | reverse complement strand
AAACTGGCTTTGGTACGGATACCAATCAAGCTACTTTCATCCATAAAGATGGGCATAGGCAATCTACGCCCCTTTGTTCTAAGCTCGAACTTGCCCATCGTCTCCTCGATTTTTTACAGTCATAGCCACCCCCCAAAAGATGATTGGCGGCGCTTCGCGCCGCCAATCATCTTTTGGATCTATTTTTAATACCAAATCACAAAATGGCGTAGCCATTTTGTGATTTTAAAACCCTTACTGGGTTTGTTTTTCAATTCCCAAAAGTGTAGCCACACTTTTGGGAATTGGTATAAAACGGGCTTAGAGAAAGGGTTTGCGTAGCAAACCCTTTCTCTAAGCCCAAAAGTAAAAGCCTTGCGTAGCAAGGCTTTTACTTTTGGAGTTTGATTCTAAATTACCTCATTGACGGGGAAGCGATCTATTAATTGGGCGGCTTGCTTAGCAGCTTGATAGACCATTGTTGGCAGGTTAGGCACATGGGGAATTTGGTATAGCAAATCGATAGTGCGACGCATGAGGCGAACGATATCACCTTCATCAAGATTGGTGTTTTGGCATAGCTCTGACCATTCCATTCCTAAAGCCCATTGTTCGACCAGTCCAGTTAATTCATAATCTAACCAAGCGGGAATATCCACCAAATGACGACGCTGCACCTGCATGAGCTGACGACGCACTTCGCGTAATCCATCTAGAGCATCCTCAACCGTTGGCGATAGACCGAACTTGATCCAGTTATCGGGACGGCTATTTTCACTGACGATCGCCGCACAGACCGTAGCAAGGTGGTGGGGAGCAAGATTATCCATTTCTCCCGACATCAAGCATAAAGCCAACCATAATTCATTCTCACCGCGTAGAGCCGCCACGACTTTGCCGCGATCGGTCGGTTGGGTTTCTTGGAGGCAATCATAGGCTTGCAAGATATGGACAAGGCTCATAAATTCTTGCCAATGCCTTTGGCGACGTTCGTTAACTACCTTTTGCTGGAAGTCGATCTGACGTTGCAATTGTTCGAGACGATTTACTTTTTTAAATATTGCACCGCGATCGCTCATCTTTGAGACAGGATGATGGTTCATTTCCGATTCGAGGGCGATCACTCGCGCTTGCTGCTTTAAAACTTCTGGCGCGAGTTCTGACTCTGGCAATGGCTTGATGTTTTGCGCGATCGCTAAACTCGCTTCATCGCCATCAATGAACTGTCCAGGACGCAAGGGCAACTTACTCGGATAGTCGATATCACCATCTAGTAATAAATCGGTTCCGACTTGAACGATATCTTTATATCCCAATGTATACCAACGATTGTCGGAACCGAGGCAGACAAACCAAGGAAACTGTCCCGAACCTTGAACCTTGGCAGCCAGAACGGTATGTACGATCGTGCCTTTGTGAGTGCGTATCGTTAGGGGCGAACCCGATAGTAGGTAAGGAGCATAGGATGCGAGATCGTTTAAACGCATTTCTTCCGATTGCTGCGCTAGCATTTTTAAAAGACGTTTTTCCTCACGCAGGCGATCGCGCAGTTTGTCATAAACTTCTAACTGCTTCAGATCGACATTTGCCAAATCCTTTTCTAATTTAGCAATCTGCTCCATTACCGACTCAAGATTCTGGATTTGGGGAGCAAGGTTGAGATCGGCAAGATATTGCCCAAAACTGCGCTCGACTAGATCCCTTGATTGGTCGAGGGAATGGGTTTGGAGGAGATTCATGACCATGCCGTAGCTCGGAGCAAACTGACTAACGAGGGGATCGGCGGTCGATGTAGCCAGATTGGCTGCTTCTTTGGCTCCTTCAAAGGGAGTTTGTACCGTTACGACATAGCCAACTTCATCCATGCCACGCCGACCCGCTCTCCCTGCCATTTGCAGAAACTCCGAAGCATTAAGCAACCGATGTCCGCGATCGGTACGCTTAGAAATGCTAGAGATGACCGTAGTTCTAGCTGGCATATTAATTCCCGCCGCTAGGGTTTCCGTGGCAAAGACGACTTTGATCAAGCCTTGTTGAAATAGTTCTTCCACAAAACCTTTCCAAGCGGGTAAAATCCCAGCATGGTGTGCGGCAATGCCACGATATAGAGCATCAATATGCGAAGGCTTGCCAATTTCTGGATTAGCCGCAATGAAAGCATCAATTTGGGGCTTGAGTCTTAAGGACTCTTCCGCATTAACGAGGGAAACATTTCCTAAATCCGTAACCGATTTATCGCAACCGCGCCGACTAAAAATGAAGTAAATAGCTGGGAGCATATCGCGCTGTCGCAGATGGGAGATTACGGCTCCAATCGATGGAACAATTTTATGTCTTTCTTCTTTAGAAAGCGGCTTATTGCTGAGGGGCTTGAGGCGCGGATTGATCTTTTGACTGGAACCATCCAGTAAAGGGAAAAAACCCTTGCTACTGCAAAAGGAATGTTCGAGGGGAACGGGACGAAAATCGGAATAGATTAACTCCGTATCGCCATGCACTTTATGAATCCAGTCGGTCAATTGTTGGCTATTGGCTACGGTTGCCGATAAAGCTACCAACTGCACTTCCGCAGGGCAATAGACGATCGACTCTTCCCATACCGTTCCTCTTTGGCGATCGTTCATATAGTGGCACTCATCAAGTACTACTACTTCAACATCTGTTAGGGATGTGCCAACCTCACCGATGGGTGTGCCATAGAGCATATTCCTAAAGATCTCTGTAGTCATCACCAAAATCGGTGCATCGCGATTAACGGATGTGTCACCCGTCAACAAGCCGACGTTATCATCACCAAACTGTTGTCGAAAGTCCCGTAACTTTTGATTGGAGAGAGCCTTGAGGGGAGTGGTATAAAAGACTCGCCGTTCGCCAGCTAAGGCGGCGTGAATTGCATATTCACCAATTAAGGTTTTACCTGAACCTGTTGGCGCACAAACAACGACCGACTTACCAGCTTGCAATGCGGCGATCGCCTGTAATTGAAACGGGTCAAGTTCAAAGGGATATAGTTCTTGTGGGTCTAATGCTTGCACGCACTTCTGCCTGAATAAATATACTTAAAATTTTTAGGTTATCAATAAGGCGCTATTGGGATAGCCGCTTAATCTCTTATATTAACCTATGCAGGAATGAGTCAGATCGAAGCGTGACAAGAGTTTAGTAATTAGCGATCGCCTTGAAAGTTTTTTCGTCAAGGTTTTTACAATTTTTTACTAAGTCTTGCTATCAAATGCTAGCTTTTTATATCAAAATAGCTTATGCTAGCATTTGATAGCAAAAAGGTGTGATCGATGGCAAAAAAAAGGCAGTTAAATGTAAGGCTTTCCGATGCATTATTGGATCGGTTGGAAGAACGGGTTCAAAAAACCAAGATGGGTATGGCGGCAATGGTTGAAATTCTATTGACTCATGCCCTGCAACAGGATATGGCTACACCGCTAGCCCAGCCAGAAGATCGCTATGACGAGTTGTTGAAACGGATAGAGGCGATTGAGGCAAAATTGGCAGATGGAGATCGATTCCTACAGGAAGAGATTTCTAGTACCGAAGTAGAAGTCGCGATCGCAAGTCCCTCCATAGAGGATGTGGCAACTGAAAACAAATCAGCAAACGAATCCGAAAAAGAGATTCCTCTTAAAAAGATTTCTCCTATAGATGCCTTGAGTCTTGAAGAGCTGGTTAATCGATTAAAAGTTGAGGTGCGGACGTTAAATCAAAAGAAAGACAAAAGCACTTTTTCTGCTTGGGCTAAAAAACACGATCCTGAGGGCATTGCATGGCAATACAACGATGTTGAAGATTGCTTTTATCCATTAGCAGTCTAAATTTCTAGAACCATTTGTAAATGGTCTTAGTCAGCGATCGAAAACTACAAGATTTTTAAGGTAGGAGTAGATATTAACTACCTTAACGATCTTGATTCTCTTTGCAGAACTTGGCGCTGCAAAAAATTTGTAAACAATACATTTCTATATCAGGAGGAACCCAAATCTTAATGAAGAATATTATGTTTGTCTGTCAAAATCGGACATACGCACTTATGGCAGAAGCTTGGATGCGCCACTATGTTGGGGATGCGATCGCCATTAATAGTTGTGGGTGGGAAGACAATCTATCGATTCAAGATGTAATTCAGACAATGGATGAAGTTGGTTTGCATATCAGCAGGAATAATTCCCAACTTCTCAACGATTATCAACCCAATAGCTTTGATGCAGTAGTCTCGCTTGGAAGTACTAGCACAAGGCTACCCGATGACTGGATGATGAGACAGTTTTTTGATGAATGGCTGTTATCTCCGCTTGATCCCTCTTCGATTAATTCCTATCGACAAGTGAGAGATGAGATTAAAGATCGCATTGAAGTAATGTTAATGCGCTTGGAAATCTACTAAAAACCAGAGAGCATACCGCCCGCTTAGCGGGCGGTATGCTCTTCTAGGTTTTCTTAGCTACTTAAAGCGCTATCACCACTCGCATTATGACAATCCAAGAAGGGAAGTTTGGCGCTCTGCGCCAAACTTCCCTTCTTGGATTTCAAGAAAAAGGGGGGGATTTTTACTAATAGCCTTGACATCCCACATATGGGTGGTGCTGCAAAGAACCACCCATATGTGGGATTTTAATTTAATTATGTCCAGTTACTTATACGATCAAGATCGCTACTAAGTAACTGGGCGCAATTAAATATAAAGACCCTAAACCTGTAGCGCACGCTGCGCTTGCGCTACAGGTTTAGATTTGGGTTTGTAACTATGCCCAGCTACTTAAATCGTTTTAGGGATGGAAGTTTGATGTCAGAGTCTTTATTCGAGCAGGCAAGTCAACGACTAGCCGATGCGATCGCCCATGTTGATGTTTCTGAGGATGCGATCGAGCGCCTCAAATCGCCAAAAGCGAGTTTGCAAGTTTCTATTCCCGTGCGGATGGATGACGGAACCTTAAAAGTTTTTCAAGGCTATCGCGTGCGCTATAACGATTTGCGGGGTCCCACTAAAGGAGGAATCCGCTTCCATCCCAATGTCAATATGGATGAAGTGACATCCCTCGCATTCTGGATGACTTTTAAATGTGCGGCGGTGAATTTGCCCTTTGGTGGGGCAAAGGGGGGCGTAGCGGTCGATCCCAAACAACTATCTAAATTTGAACTAGAGCGGCTCAGTCGGGGATATATCAATGCGATCGCTGATTTTATGGGTGCTGATGTGGATATTCCTGCCCCCGATGTCCAAACCAATCAGACGATCATGGGTTGGATGGTCGATGAGTATAACAATATTCAGCGTCGGCTTTGTCCTGCGGCGATTACTGGCAAACCGATTGCTATGGGCGGCAGCTTAGGCAGAGAGACCGCAACGGGCTTGGGTGCATTTTTTGCGATCGAAACTCTCATGCCCCTATTGGGAATGCATCGAGAACAAACCACTGTGGCAGTACAGGGCTTTGGCAATGTGGGATCGGCGATCGCCGATCTACTAAGCAAGGCTGGCTATAGGGTTGTGGCGGTCAGCGATTCTAAAGGTGGAATTTATGCGCCGCAGGGGCTAGATGTACCGAGTATTATTCAATATAAAAATTCGACGCGCACTTTTCAAGCGGTGTATTGTCAAGATACATTGTGTAATATCGTCGATCATCAAAGGATTACGAATGAAGAATTGCTAAAGCTAGATGTGGATTTTTTGATCCCCGCAGCTTTAGAGAACCAAATCACTGAAAGCAATGCCGACGATATTCGTGCTAAGTACATTTTTGAGATTGCCAATGGACCTGTAACTCCTGCGGCGGATGCAATTTTAGAGAAGCGAGGAATTGTGGTAGTGCCCGACATCCTAGTAAATGCTGGCGGGGTCACTGTCAGCTATTTTGAATGGGTACAAAATCGGAGCGGATTGTATTGGACGTTGGAAGAGGTGAACGATCGCCTCAAACATAGCATGATTGCCGAGACCTTAAGCATTTGGAAAATCGCGGATCGAAAACAAACCTCAATGCGAACTGCTGCCTATATTCATGCCTTGACGAGACTAAGTGAAGCGATCGAGGCAAAAGGAACTCGCGCCTATTTCATTCAATAATCATCAAGATTAATACCAAATCACAAAATGGCGTAGCCATTTTGTGATTTTAAAACCCTGACTGGATTTAGGTTTTAATTTCCAAAAGTGTAGCCACACTTTTGGAAATTGGTATAAAGAGTACTGCCCACTGCGCGGGCGGTACTCTCTTCTAGGTTTTAAGTTTACTTATGCTTAGCTACTTAATAGAAAAACGAGAAAAAGAATTGGGGGCGCAAAACGCCCCCAATTCTTTTTCTCATATTTTCTCGGTATAGCTGTAATTTCTAAAACAGACTTAAAGGACAATAAGTGATAACTTAAAAAAGAGATCATACCTAAGGCGGTTGCGCAACCCCTAATAGGCATAAATACTAGCTCCCCCTACTCCGAGAAGATATCTCTATGTACAGATTTCAGGTAAAGGCTTCCACCCAAAATGGAGAAATGATTGGCATAGTTGGCTCGATTCCTCAGTTAGGGTTGTGGAATACCAAAAAATACTTACCTTTAAAAACATCCCGCGATCGCTATCCCATTTGGTGGATAGATGTCGCAATTGATGCTTCTAGTTTGCCTGAATTGCAGGAGAAAATTGAATATAAATATGTGCGCATCGATGCGGATGGCAAAGCGCAATGGGAGACCGATGATGGTGCTAATCGCTGGGTTCCCATAGAGCCAGAATACCTTAACTCTAAAACTTCAAACATCATCGTTGATGATACCCCCTTTGGATTTATTAATGCCTATCCCTACGGCTATTTTGAAAAAGCGATCGCTCCAGTTCCAGCGCCACTTTCGCCCGATGGATTGAAGGTCTTAGTGATTGGTAGCTCTGTGGCACTGGGCTGTAGTGCTTGGCTACTCAAGGGCTGGGCAAATCACCTCGGAAAAGCCCTAAGCGAAAAGTATGGACATCAAACGATCAACCGATCGCAGTTAGGGGCGAATGTCACTAGTACGATCGAGCGCTTCGCATCGGTAGTTGTACCAGAGAAGCCAGATATCGTGATTATTGCCCTTTCCCTTGGCAACGAAGGGCTAGCCTATTGTCGTCCTCACGATCGCCGAGCCGTCCAGCGTCGCTTTGAGAGCGGACTGTTACAACTCATCAAAATGACCCAAGATTTGGGCGCGATCCCGATAATTGGAGGTCTATACCCCCATGGAGATTACCATCCTGAGCATAACTGGCTATTGCGCGATACGCATCATCGAATGCTGGGTTGGTCAGTGCCGATGCTCAATTGGCTTGATGCTTTAGATAATGGCTACGGGGGATGGAAATCCGAAATATATACGGATGTGGCGCACCCCAATACCCTAGGACATCAGATGATGTTTGAGTCCATTAATCTGGATTTGTTTCAGATGGAACGCGATCGCCTCAAGATGCTTCAAACTAAAACCGATCACAAAAACTTAGAAGAGATCCGCGTTTACAAGGATAAATTTGGTTTCCAAATCCTTGCCTGTCCCGAAGCCCAAACCCTGCGAATTATCAACGGTTCGGCATATCCCTACAATATCACCGCCACTTGGAAAGAATTACAAGAAGCCCTAAAACGCAAAGCAGGGTTAACTTTTGGCACATCATACATTTCCAAAAATGATGAACTAGGAGTTTTGCCAATCCTATCCGTGGGCTTTAACGGTTCAATTGAAAATACAGTAAATGTTCCGATTGGAGTCGATCTTCAGTATTGCGCTGCCCTCAAGTTTTTTGCTCCTCAAAATGCGGAAATCCTCTACTACGACGGACATCTAGGCATTCTCAAAGAAAGCGATCACACAATTCGCATCATCAATGAATCCTATGAAGAATACAATATCCACCCGATGTGGAAAGAGATTCGATCGGCGCTAGCGACGATGCCTGCGGGAGTCTATCACGATCCCGTTCATCCCGACGCACCATTTCGCACGATGATGATCGGCGATCGCGGTTTGGAGAGTAGAGTCAAAGCTCCCGCCAAATCGACGATGCTACTAAAATATAAGTGTAAATTATCAGAAATTAATCGGATTGCGATTTTACCTTTAGGCGATCGTTGTGCCGCCAGAATGCTTTTGTATAAAATGGAATATGATGGGCCAGCCTTTCCCTTTGATTTGACCCGTTCCACTAACCTCGGTGATGTGACCGATCTGGTAGTCAATGACTTCAAAGACATGTGGAATCCTGCTTATCTCCATTACAATCCCCAAGAGAGAAGGATCTACCATTCTAAGTGGTCTGGACTATCCTTCGGGCATGAGGTCGAAGATAATGAAGATCCTGTAAATAACATACATCCTATTCACGAGAGAATGCGAGTTCGCTACTCAGCAAGGGCAAGCAGATTTTTATACACTCTCAAACATTGTGATGAAGTACTGTTTATCCGCACTGGTGTCACTAATCGAGACTACGTAATCGACTTAATCGATAAATTGACAATTAAATGTCAAGGTAAGCCCTTCCGAGTTTTGCTCATTTCCAAGCAAGCATCCGATGAGTTCGCGAATATTCCCAATTTACTGCATTACGATCTCTATTTCAGTCCCGATGGAATGTATGACAGTCAAGAGTATTGGATGGAATGCACGAAAGCCATGAAGGAAATCCTTGAATCTCTCGGTATATCTAGCCAAAATCTATTCTGGTGTCCGCCCAACCCTGAAGCTTAACTCCAAGCAAAGCTAAAACCTAGGCAGAGAATCGCTTTGCGATTCTCTGCCTAGGTTTTAGTATACTTAGTCATAGTAACGTAAGAGCATGTTTGAGAAGATGAAATATCTGGTAAGACAATCATTCATTCTTTTATTACTTACATTTTCCTTTGGGGCTTGTCAACCAGATCCAAAGGAAGGAATACAATTGCTTAAAACTCAAGAGGAAATGCAAAAAGAAGTAAGTCGCTTTATCCCGCTTGGTATTCCGACTCAGCAAGCAAGGCAGATCATGGAGGATAGTAAATTTAGCTGTGAAGATAGAAAAGACAAGAAGTTTTTAGTTGAAAAAAGAGACGACAATGGGCATCGAATCGGCGAACAAACTATTGTTAGAGGAGATTTCTTGTCATGCGAAATAACTCACTCATATTTTATAGCTAGTACTTCTTGGCAGGTTTCTCTCTTACATAAAAATAATAGAGTAATTATGGTTTACGCGGTAATATACCATCAAAATTTGTAACTCGAATTGACCAACTGATTTATAGTCTGATTGCATAATCTTTTTGTCCTGTAATAAAGTGTAATCTATAAAATGAAACAAACTGTAAAAAGCAAAAAATTTCTCAAATATCTTCTTCTTTTATTTTCAATTTTTGTATCGTTCAGGGAGAATTGATTAATGCAAGACAAAATAATTGCAGTTACAGAAGAACGTGCTTTAATGCTTGCTAGATTGGCATTAACTCAAAATAAAATTCTAATTATTGAAGACTCGCTTAATGCTATTTATAGAGAGCGTAAGTTAGGAATTGGGGAGCAAAATAGAGGATGGGTTGTATGTGCTAAACTTGATTTAGATGGACATTGGGATCCAAATTTGGTATTTGTGAGCGTGTCTGATCCTGATGAAGAAGTAGAAATCCTACCAATACTTTGATAATCAAATAAATTATTATGGTTTGTACCACCGTTATTTCTATGGTACAGGCTTTGACCAGATTTTAGCGGATGAGGATGGTCAAGTTCAACGAAAGGTCACACCGCATATTCAAAATGGTTAGCCACCATGCTAGACTAAACCGTCATGCGAACGGACACCCTATTTTTCCAACTATTCCAATCCTTCCACACCCTACTATTCGAGCTAATTGATCGCCCGATCGCAGAAGCAGAAGGATACAAATTTAGCTCAGCCGAAATCAAAGAAAAAGCATTTCGGTTTGACGGCATCTTCATGCCCACCGCCAACGATAAACCAATCTTTTTAGCAGAAGTTCAATTTCAACCCAAAGAAGACTTCTATTCTGAATTCCTAGCCGAAATCTTCCTATATCTCAACCAATATCGCCCGATCCAAGACTGGCAAGCCGTAGCCATATTCGCCAGACACAACAGCGAACCAACACCCGACAAATTCTGCCAAGAACTAATCAACTTGGGGCGGATTAAGCGCGTATATCTCGAAGACTTGCGACAACAAACAAATTCCCATGGAATTGAGATTATTCAGCTAATTTTAGCATCAGAGAAAAAAGCACCAAAACTAGCAAGAAATCTTGCCGAAAAGATCGAACAAGAAACAAACACCGAACTGAGAGATAACGTAGTAGAATTCATAGAAGCAGTACTAGTATATAAATTCCCAAAACTAACCAGACAAGAGGTTGAAGCCATGTTTACCCACAGCGATCTGAAGAAAACCCGCGTCTACCAAGATGCAGTACTGGAGGGGCGACAAGAGGGTTTACAAATTGGCGAACAGCGCGGTTTACAAATTGGCGAACAACGCGGTTTGGTAAAAGGTCAGTCGGCAATGTTACTACGCCAACTAACTCGCAAATTTGGCAAAATATCCCCCAGAATAAAATCTCAGATTTCTAAATTGTCTGTCGCACAGCTAGAAGATTTAGCCGAAGCAATCTTTGACTTGCAATCATCTGCCGATTTAAGCGCTTGGATAAAAAAACAGTTGCTGCATTGATGAAGATACAGAGACGATCGCTCTATTCAGGAATATCACCGAAAAGATCTTTGTATTTTTTTAGCAATGCCTCCGCCTGTCGTTGTGCTAGCTCAGCTTGTTGTTTAGCAAGTCTTTCCTGCTCAGCGATCGCTTTACCTTCTTGTATGCCCTGAGCTTTGCCTTCTTGTATACCTTCCTCTCTTGCCGTTTCGATGACACCTTTCATATCTCGATAGTACTTTAAGCTGTTTTCATAGGCTTCTCTTTCTTCTGGGGAAAAGCTAGTAATCTGGGCTACTTCAAACAGTTGCATAAATACATTTTCTTGCAGAGGTAAAGGAGGCTCTTGCAAGTCAGGTAGATGTTTCAGCAGAAATAACCACTTGTCAAAGTGGTCATTTAGTTGGTCGATGGATTTTTTGAATTTTGGTAATTCGAGATAAATAAATTTGAGCTTCTCGTAGAAGACTTTGCAGTCTTGATCTTTTAGCTCAACGATATGTAACAAAGTGTCATCATTTTTATCTTCATCAAACACAAAGTCTAAAATGCCGATTGTATAAACTGGAGCGAGTTTGTAGTTCCAATCTCCCTTTTCAGATTGCTCTTGGATCGGAAAAGACGAGTAGTAGATGCTGCGGTCTTTAAAGTAGTTGTGTTTAGCTTTTTGCATTTCGACAATAAATTTTTCGCCTTTTTCGCTTTCGCAATAAAGATCGAAGATCGCTTTGCGATCGCTTGGGGTATTGCCGAGATTTTCAGTGCTGCGGTAAGTTAGATCTTTGACCCGATGCTGGGAGGGTAAAATTACATTCAGAAAGTCAATTAACAAGTTTTTGTTTGGCTCCGTTCCAAATAGCCGCTTGAAGCCAAAGTCTGTGAGTAGGTTGATGTAGCGATCGCGACTGTGGCGAGTTGAAAGAGGGTTAGACATGACTTTATCTTGAGTAGTTCGTTAGTTTTTTGCGAGAACTATAGTTTTTTAGGAATGTCTGCTAATTGATTCTATCAGTTCCTCCAGCATTACAGATACCGATGAAGTGAAACCTTTAGGGTTCATGCTTGATGCATTTTTTGACTCTACACTGATTGGCGACCCTCTATGACCGACACCATCAATGGCAGTCGTGGTATCACGACTACCCGTGAGTATGATGCGTTGAATCGCTTGACTGTTAACGCTCAAGGCAATAAGCGGGTGGACTATGCTTACAATGCCATTGGTCAAGTCATCAACAAATATCTATACAGTGACAATAATCTTGCCGCTCAGACAAATAACACCTACGACGATCGCGATCGCCTCACCAATATCACTCACAGCAATGGAACTGGTGCGATCGCATCCTACGCTCCATATAGCTATTCTTATTGGCTACTCATCTGATAGATCTATAATGATTTCATGCTTGAGATTTAAATCTCTTGAAGCAACTTAAAATAGTTAATCCCAAAACACGTCTCTATTAACACCAAATTCAAACATTCTCAGATACTTTTAGACTCTTTTGCTTCTATGGCAATTATTTCCTTATCCATTACCTTAGAAATATAGGAAGACACCCAAACCGTATAGGCAGGGGAAGCAATACTATGGGTCAAGAAAACAGCTACAGCCACTCCTAACACACCCCAATTCACTCCAACTAGTAGCGCGATCGCAAAAGCACCTGTAAATAGAATATTCCAAATGAAATCCCAATCAGGTTTATCGATCGCCCAAAGCCCATTAGAAGCCACATTGGCAAAGGGGCGCGGCACTGCGGATAGACAGATTAGAACTAATAGTGGGATTGCAGGTATCCACTTTTGTCCAAAGATAATTGGTACATAAAAGGGCGCGAGTCCAGACTGCAAAATCACTAAAGGGAAGATGATCCAAGCAACCCTCGTAAAGGTTTGGAAATATCTTGCTTTGAATTCCCTTGGCTGATTACGAGCATCACAGAGATGGGGGAATAACGCCGTATCAAGGGCATTGATCGCACTCATACTGATGCCCAGCCCTGCATTGAAAGCAAAATAATATAAACCTAATGCTTCCACCCCTAAAAACCTACCCGCAATCACGTAGTCGAGATTATTGATTAAAGTATGCATAACCTTCACGCCAAGAACACTGCGCCCAAAGCGCACGATCTCTTGCCACCAGTCGAGCGTAAATTCGCTAGTGGGTCGCCAAGGATTGCTGCGGTAATGGACGATCACCCATACGGGAGCCACTAAGACCTTGGGTAGCACGATCGCCCACATCCCAAAGCCAAAAAAAGCAAGAATGATCGTGAGGATATTATCGACAGAAACTTGAACGCCATTCGCGATCGCTGAAACATGCAGGCGATTCTCGCGATTGGAGAGGGAAGCTTGCACCAAAGCGATCGGAATGATCAGATACACCGTAGCCATCACGCAAATAGGCAGAACAATGCGCGGATCGTGGTAAAACCAACTCACGGGGAAGGCCGCAATACATTGCCCTAAGAATACTAATCCACAGACAATCCAGTTCAGCCAATAGGAGGTTTGGCAAAGTTTCGGTAAATCAGCGGCATCGGCTTGCACCAGCTTTGCCCAGATCCCATTTTGCGTAAATACATTGACAAATTCATTGGTGGTTAGTACCAATGCTGCCAGCCCATAGTCTTCTTTAGTTAATAATCTCGCCAAAACAACGGTCGCCGCGAGCCGAGATACGCGAATGAATATCTGCGACAGTCCCAGCCAACCGAGATTGCGAAGAAAGCGATCGGTTAATTTGGTTTTAATTATCTTGATGAGGTTTTCGATAGCCACAATAGTTCTTCCCACTCTGATAGATATTTTTTCCAAGCACCGCGTACCGATTCTCTGCCATTATTTCCCCAATCGATCAGGGTTTGCGGTGAAGTTTTATGGATATGGACGATATTCGCGATCGCCGCTTTAATCTCCTCTACATTTGCCCCCACCACCAAGCCGCAATCTTCGACCTGTTCCACCATTCCATCGACCCTTGTGACAATTACAGGCTTTCCTGCGGATTTTGCTTCAAGACAGACATTGCCCCAAGGTTCCCATCGTGAGGGAATGATAATTACATCACAGAGTTCTAAGAATTTAGGTACATTAGCCAGTTTGCCGCAAAATTGAATTCGAGCATCTCCATCGGCTAATTGACGCAAAAGCGGTTCATTTTCCCCATAACCTCCAATTAACAGATTCAGGTCAAGATCTTGAAGGTCTCGCATTGCCTTCAATAGAAGATCGACTCCCTTCTGCTCAGAAAAACGCCCAAAATAGCCCAAGGTAAGTTTTGAATCTAGGGGTTTTATCCGCGCATCTAGAAAGTCTTCTAACTCACGACATTGTTGAATTACCGTTAACTTGTGAGGTGCAATCAGCTTGTATTTGAGCATCCAATCTCTCTGGGCATAGGAAACGGCAATTACTCGATTCGCGATACCATAGGCTAGCTTCAACATAATTCGAAACCTTGATTTAGAGGGAACGTTAAGGCTTTCAGAGGCTTCTGAATAATGGTGTTCTTGAATGTATAAATTACCTCTTAGCCTGAGGATTAACAAAATAATAAGCAATTTCCAAGAGCAGGCATCGTGAAAAATAATGAGGTCTACTTTGGATTTGCGCCTTGATTGAGAGCTTGATGGAGATCTTGGCTGAAATAGATAGGAAAAGGCTTCTTGAAGGTTGAGGAGCAGAAAATCAAACTTTTCCGAAAGTGGCGATCGCAACAAGCCATTAACCGAAGAGGTAACGCCACCGACATTGCGATCGATTAGAATATGCAAAATGCTGGGTTTCATGAATTTCAGGTATAAAGTGCGAAATATAGTGCGAAATATAGTGCGAACCTATGATTTTTCGATTAACCGTTCGGACAACTGACCCCATTCAGCTAAATATCTATTCCAAGCATCTCGTACATCTGCTCTACCCCTATTACCCCAATCGATCAGAGTTTGGGGTGAAGTACCATAAATATGCACGACTTTAGCGATCGCATCCTTCAGAGCATCAGGATTAGGTTCGGCAATTAAACCACAGTCTTTTATTTGTTCTGGCAATCCATCCACATTGGTAACAATCACGGGCTTAGCAGCAGCCTTTGCTTCAACACAGACATTGCCCCAAGGTTCCCATCGTGAGGGAATAATGACAACATCACAGTTCGCCAAAAACTTCGGAACATCTGCTAATTTACCAACAAATTGAATACGGCGATCGCCATTGGCTAATTGATACAAAAGCTCTTGATTTTCACCATAGCCACCGATCAATATATCTACATCAAGATCGGGCAGATCCTGCATGGATTTAATAAAAATATCTATTCCCTTTTGCTGCGAAAACCTACCATATACCCCTAAAACTAATCTTGTGCTAAATGGCTTAATTGGCAAGGCTAAAAATTCTTCTAGAACCCGACATTGCTGAATTACCGACAAATTATTAGATGTTATAAATTGGCAATCTCGCATCCATTGTCCCTGAGCAGAGGATACAGCAACAACATGGGTAGCAATTCGATATGCCATAGTTAAAACCAGTCGAAATCGCCATCTAGTCGTTACATTATTCGATTCAAAATCTTGGGAATAGTGGTGATCGTGAATAATAACCTTACCGTAAAATCTCAATCGCAACAGTAATGGTAAAATCTTCCAAGCTGGTGGGTCGTGAAAGATCATTAAATCTGGCTTTAAAACCGATATTTTTGATAAAGCCTCATCGGGGGTTAGAAGTAAAAAATCAAATTTTTTAGATAGATGGGAATTAATCAGGCTATTGGTGCAAGCCATTACCCCGCCAACATTACGATCGCTTAGTAAATGCAATATTTGAGGTTTCATGATTTCGATATCCAAAAAATCCTAAAAACATTTAGCCTGCTGTAGTTATATCTAAATATATTCTAAATACCGAACCTTTAAAACATTTTACGGGAAGTTACTAATAAGAGCAAAAATGTTTAAACTAAGTCAGTAAAATTATCAAGACTGCAATTGTCGCGACTTCAAAAAATTGAAGCTTTAAAGTTTCACAATCTTATTCGCAATCTTATTCGCAATCTAATATTTACGCCTGTGGACTATCATCATAAGTAGCTCGGCATAAGTAAACTTAAAACCCAGAAGAGCATACCGCCCGCGAAGCAGGCGGTATGCTCTCTGGTTTTGTTTTTTATTATGCCTAGCTACTTAATATGAAACCCCATAGGTTTACCTTGGTTTTTATAGATCATAAAATTTATGGATCATAAAATTTGTGCCCTTACTCGCCCCCTATTTAGCTAATAATTTTAACAGTATTTTTTGATTTTTGGCTAATTAGTCAGCTATCCAGTCAATACTCAATTTCTGTTATACTCAACGATATTAATCTAGTAAGTTTTGATATGAGGCTAGTTATCTATTCCCAAAAAATAATTTCTATAGCCCTTTTATCGATCGCTATGTCTCTTAGCATGACAACAAGCGTAAATGCCATACCTCTTTCTCCAGGCGATCGCATCCGTGTATTAATTCCAGAAGGAGAGCTGTTTAGTGGGGTCTTTGAAGTTAACCTTGACGGAAACATCCAAGTTCCTTTTCTCTCGCCAATGTCTGTTAAAGGACTAGAAATTAGCGAAGTCCAAAAAAAAATATACGACTCTCTCATCGCTCAAAGATATTTTCAACGCCAGTTTCTACAGGTCAATGTCAGTATCTTACAATGGTCGGCAGTGCAGGTAACCGTTTCGGGGGAAACGTTTCAGCCAGGAAGAATTATCATCAACTCGCGATCGGCTGAAGATCGATCGCAACAGCAAACCGTATCCTCAGGTGACTACCCACCTGAAAGGTATCTGACGGCAGCTTTGCGGGGTGCGGGCGGTGTAATGCCAAATGCCAATATACAAGAAATCCGCTTAATTCGTAACGGAAAAGAACGCAAGATCGATTTTACAGGCATCTTCACAGGCGATCCTGTAGAGGATGTTCCCTTAATCGCAGGCGATCAAATCATCGTTTCTAGGCTAGATAAACCCCAAAATCAATACGTACGACCTTCCCAAATCACACCCCCTGGAATTAGAGTGTTCATGTCCAATTTGACCCGAACCGCAACTAGCAATGCAAGTTCGGCAATTAAATCCGATGGATCTTCCTTCCCCTACGGAGCGAGATTTTCTCAGGCAGTAGTTTCGGCAAACTGTGCGGGAGGCGTTGTCACAGCCCACGATCGCCATGCGTTACTGGTGCGAGTCGATCGGGTTACGGGGGAAACACAATCATGGGATCGGGCGATAGAACAGATTATGAGGGACTCCAAAAATGATAATGACAATCCGTTTTTGATGCCAGAAGATACAGTTGCCTGCTACGACTCCACCACTACTGATATACGCGATGTATTCTCGACTATTTCCGATGTAATCAATCCCTTTAATCTGCTCTTGGGCGTTTTTGGAGGTACAAAGAAATGACCGAGAGCATCACCTCTGGTCTACCCAATCTGGCTAAACTAGGTAAGAATAACTTTCTGAGATATTCTCGGTATATTATCTTGGGCGTAGTTGCCAATGTATTACTTTGGGGGGCGGCAATTTCCTATCTCAAAAAGACCCCGCCAGTATATATCAGTAAATGGGCAATGATTATGCCTGGCAATGGTTTGGGCGTAAATGTTAACTTGGCGGATCTCGGACAGACTTCTGCCTCCAGCAGTTCGCCTTTTGGCGGCACGAGTATGGATCCTAGGGCAAATTACCAATTTATCCTAACCGATGAGAGCCTTTTAGAGATTGCCGCGACCAATCAAAAAATACCGATTAGTAAATTAGGAAAACCCAAAGTAAAATTAGTCGATAACACTTCGATTATGGAAATGGAAATCGGAGCGAGAACTCCTGAAGAAGCCAGAGATAACGCCACAGCAATTATCAATGCCCTGCAATCGAGGTTAAATATGTTACGTGCCGAAGAAATCGACAAACGGGGAGAGAATAATGATGTTACACTCAAGGAAGCTAGGGAAAAATTACAAATTGCGCAAAAAAGGCTCTCGGCATATAAAGCAAGTTCGGGTTTAAGCTCATCTAATCAAGTCGGCGAACTTTCTACAAACATTGAAATACTGCGAAAACAAAAAGCTGAGCTCTCGGCTCAGAAAGAACTCATATCTTCGCGCTTTCAGCAGTTGTCGGATAGTTTAGGATTAACGGTTCCTGAAGTCAGCGATGCCTTCATTCTCCATGCCGATCGCCAATTTCTCCAAAACGCTAAGGACTATAGCGAGGCAAATACCTCTTTAACAGTCCTACTAGCTAAGTGGGATATTAATCATCCCCTCGTGGTCAAAGAAGCCGCCCGTCAGAAATCAGCTCAAACTGCCATGATTTCTAGGGCAGGCGAATTGCTGCGAAAAGAAGTCAAACCCAGTTATATCGACCATCTCGTTTTGGGTGATAGCTCTGGTTCTAGCAGGGAAAATTTGTTCCGCGATTTGATCGCCTTAGATTCCGATCGGCAGGGCGCGATCGCCCAAAATCAAGCCCTAGAGGAACAAATTTTTCAACTAGAAGATCGATTACAGTCCCTAGTGCAAAAGCAGGTCGTATTTGATAACTTACAGCGAGAAGTCCAGATTGCCGAGGCTGTATTTGCCTCAACTCTCGCAAAAATAAATTTAGCAAAATCCGATATTTTTACTGCCTATCCCTTAATTCAGGTTTTGTCTAAGCCTTCTCTTCCAGATAAAAAATCTTCTCCCCAACCCACAGTTGTATTTTTAGGAACAGGTATTGGTTCAGTTCTGGTCACCACTGGACTGGTGATGCTGTGGTGGCGTAAAGAAATTAAACAAAAGGTAGGTCTAGGTAAATCCAAGCCTGTAGAAGTTATTTAGTGGAAATTATTTAGTGGAAGTTATAGATAATTTAAATAAAAACTACAGCTTCGACTTCGCTCAG